>JBCDHA010000029.1:0-15245 GCA_038750705.1 Bacteroidota bacterium | reverse complement strand
GCTGCAGCCGTGATGAACAACTGCGCTTCAAATTTTCCTCCGGACGCTACCGTATTGGACACCGGTCTTACCAATGGCACCACTTTATCGAAGTCAATATCCTTTGCACCAACCTCATTGGCTAACGCATCCAAGGCGAGCGCTTCATAGTTCAGTACTTCCGTTTCCATGTGGCTAATAGTAGCCATGCCAGCGGCAGTCGGCGTGTTTCCGAAATAATACTCAGCAAACGACTTATTTTTCTGATCCGGATCATTTTTGGCAATGTCTATATCTTTAGCATCTTTTGCCAATGACTCAAAATCCCTTCCACTCACTGAGGACAACATTTTAACATAATCGTTAAGCTTTTTCTGAAGCTCTTTTCCATTAGGTTGCTGAATCATGTAATTACCAACAATATCATAATCTTTAGCACCTATCAACTGATTATTTTCATCATAACCGCCTGTAATCTCGGCCATGGTTTCTCTTGTATCTCCTAAATACTTCATCAATTCTTCTGTAGACTGATGAACTTCTTTAGCTTTATTCAGCGCCTTTACATCCGCTTCACGCTTACCTTTCTTAGTAACTTCCGCATCAATTTTGGCTAGAATTTTACCGTTTTGCTTCTCAACTTCGCGTGCTTGTCTGTTGAGTGCTTTATCTATAAATACAAACTTTTCAAGTACCGCATTACTCACCTGTAACGCCAATAAGGCGGTGAGTACGAGGTACATCATCCCAATCATCTTCTGCCTGGGGGTTTCTTTTCCTCCTGCCATATCAGAATAATTTTATTAATGAATAAATCATAACTGTTTGTTTAACCTTGACCACCTTGGCCAGAGTTTCCACCACCTCGCATTGCTGTTAGCATATTTCCATACACGTTATTAAGCGAAGTTAAATTACCGGTAAGTTTATCCAATTCAGTTGCGAATGTTTTGGTTTTTTCACCGGCCTTTGCCATTCCATCCAATGCACCAGCCATATTCGTGTAAAACTTATTCATAGCTTTAACATGACTGTCAGCATCCTTCAATTCCATCTCATAGACGGCATTTAACGCACTTAAATTCTTAGTTACATTTTGCACTTGTGCATGATATTCTTTAGAATCTTTAGTGGCGTCAGCCATAGCAGTCATAGCCTGGGCGGTGGAGGCATAAGACTTATTCATTTCCGACAATGATTTAGAGGCGGTCTTCACATTGCTTGCATAGTCGTTTGTGGCTACAGCTGCATCTGCAAGATTCGACATCTTACCTGCGCTCTCAGCCATATTTTTCATTCCCTTACCAAGACTTTCAATTAGTTCAGGACCAATCTTGGCTTTCTCCATCATTTTATCCAATTCCTGGCTGGCCGATGCCCCTCCTCCTGATTTATTAGAAATTCTGGGGGCAGCTACCGGACCTTCATAGTCTTCAGCAAGTTGTGGATATACTTTGGACCAATCTGGCTCTGAATGTGGCGGTTCAAAAGCACTCAAAAAGAATATAATTGCTTCTGTCGTTAAACCGATCATAAGCATTTCGTTGGCACCGTCTAAGTGAAGTATCTTAAACATAGCACCGATGATTACAACTGCAGCACCAATACCATATACCTTCGGCATAATGGTTCTAAATAATAGTGCAACAAATCCGCCTTTTTTACTACTCATTGTCTTAAGCTTTTAAATTAATCTTTGTAATTCTAGTTTATTTATGGTTATTTTTCAAATTTAAAATTCAAGCCCTGATGATCGACCTAAATGGGTCATAGCGTTCCTAAAGCCGATGTATGCTCGGGTAGAATCTTTGAATTCGTAAGTTCTTGTGCCTGTTTCCAGGTAGTATGCCACATCTTTCCAACTACCTCCACGAATAACTTTTTTAGGAAGGACATTAGGATCGTATTTTGGGTGATCAGGATCAGTTCTGGGATCAATAAATTGAGGATTCAAGTCCCATACTGTTGGCACCGAAACAGGGCTGAAGTCGTCAAGTACCCATTCTGATACATTGCCGGCCATATCATAAAGTCCGTAATCATTAGCAAAATAGGAGCCAACCGGTGCACTGTAAGAAAAGCCATCGTCATAGAAATTACCACGACCAGGCTTAAAGTTAGCTAACATACAGCCCTTCGAATTCCTAGTGTACGGATTACCCCACGGATATTTAGCCATATCGCGTCCGCCCCTGGCGGCGTATTCCCATTCGGCTTCATTGGGCAACCTGAAAGAAGGCATAGGCACCTCTCCGACACTTCTTCTGTAATCTGCCCAGTAGTTAGTTCTCCATTCACTAAAGTAAACAGAGGCGGACCAATTTACGCCAACAACAGGATAGTCGTCATATCCCGGGTGCCAGTAATAATAATCCATCACAGGATCGCCCATATGATGTGCAAAGTCCTTAACCCAAACTGTAGTATCAGGATAGTACTCTGTCATAATTCGGTCTTCGCCTAGTATACTGATAGAATCTTCTAATAGATGGTCAATAAATTGTCGGTATTCATTGTTGGTGATCTCAGTCTCATCCATATAAAACTGGCCAATGGTAACCTGCTTGTTGAAATTGATTTGTGTAGAAGCCGGATCTTCATCAGCTTGCCCCATATGAAATGTTCCCGCAGGAATAGGCACCATACCATAGGGCTGAACCATTGTCCACCCTTCACGACCCGGTACGCCCACCAGTTCTCCCTGATCGCCGCCACCGCCACCACCAAGACCCAGCAGTCCACAACCACCGATCATGGCTGAAGACAACATCAACAAGCCATAAGAGAACCTTCGAATAACTTTACGCATAACACTTTTTTGTTTAATCCTTAACTTAGCTAACAAGCCAAAGCCAACAAGAATTTTCACTTTATTAAAACCTGAAATATATGAAAAAATATTAATTTAAATTTTACTCGGAGATTTACGCCCATTCAAGGTAAAATTATTGTTGCCCAAGTTGAGTATTTTACAATATAAAACAAAATAATTCATTCCTAATATATAAACCTTGGAGTTCTTACTACCTTTTTACCTGTACCCGGATTAACAGGCAATTGATAACTCAATATTACCTCATGAGTAGTAGGTTGTTTAGCATCCTGATCTTTTACAACATAACCAAACGAGTAGCCAAAGCTCAACGATTTATCCTTTAAAAAATTGTATCCCAATAGCAAGTTAATATCATCAGACTGCCTAAAGGTAAACCCTCCCCACATAGTATTTTTATAATAGGCTAAGCCCCCAACCGCAAAACTGTACTCGTTAAAATCACTTTGCAGTAAAATTGATGGCTCCAATTTAAGATCAAAATTAACTGTATGTATATAGCCTACTGTTAAGTACGCATGGTTCTCCAGGGCATTTCTCAATTCATTGATTCCAAAATCAAACTCCGATTTGAGAATATGATTAAAACTGACACCTACATAATATTTCTCTGAACGAAAGAATAGCCCCACAGCCATATCCGGTCTAATTTGTGATTCTCTTCCACCTTCAGGTATCTGACTATCATCAGGATCAATAGGTCTATATTGATCTGTATCAAAAGTTTGAGAAAAAACGCCCGCTCTGATGCCAAAACTTAGCTTGGAGTTCTTTATACCCAGATGGTAGGCATACGAGGCCTGAACCTGTAGGTTGCTCTGGGGGCCCTGCGTATCATTTATGACAAACGCTCCAAAACCACTTTTGAACTTATAAATAGGAGTAGTTACACTGATCATTTGTGTAGTAGGTGCACCACCATCATCAAAGGTAGGTTGATAGCCGGCCCATTGATTTCTGTATAACGCTGTTATTTGCGTAATACCCTCCGTGCCGGAAAAAGCAGGATGGTAGTACAGCATGTTCTTCATATGAAATGTGAAGGGGGCATCCTGTTGGGCCTGAGCGGTTATGCAAAAAAATGAGGCCGCTATAAATACATTAAAAAATAACTTACGCATAGTTAAATACTCGAAAGCAGTCTTAAAGATAATGCTTTTTTGACAATAGATTCAAAATCAGCAAACTAAAAAGCTATTGTTAAACGTAAGATTAACCTAAAATTTTCTATAAATTGTTGGCTTTTTTTATGTACAATTCTAAAGCGCCGGTCATTGAAGGTGCATTTGGCAGGGGAGCTTCTATGTCAAGAATCATATCTGCCTCACGTACGGCCCTGGCTGTTGTTGGCCCGAAAGCGGCTATTCTAGTATTATTTTGCCTGAAATCCGGAAAATTGACAAGAAGTGAATTGATACCTGATGGGCTGAAAAAAGCCAGAATGTCATAATATACATTTTCTAGATCCGAAAGATCACTGGCCACGGTACGATAGATGATAGCTTCCGAGTAAGTAAAAGCGTTAGATTTCAGAAAATTTGGAATGTCATCTTTACGGATATCGGAACATGGAAAAAGATATTTCTCATTTTTATGTTTCTTCAATATCTCCAATAGATCACTAGCCGTCCGGTGTCCCGTAAAAATTTTTCTTTTCCTAATAACTATATATTTCTGAAGATAATTGGATGTCTGCTCTGAAATACAGAAGTATTTCATATCGGCAGGCATTTCAATTTTCAGCTGCTCGCAAATATTGAAAAAATGATCGACGGCATTGCGGCTTGTGAATATAATTGCAGTATGATTAAGAATATCAATTTTTTGCTTTCTAAACTCCTTAATTGAAACAGGATCAACCTGTATAAAAGGCCTGAAATCTACTTTTAGATTATATTTTTCAGCCAGTTTAAAATAAGGAGAGTTCTCGTCCGATGGTTTTGGTTGCGAAACCAGGATGCTTTTTACCTCACGCATCCTTTCAATCACTTGATCTGCCATTGCTTGATTCAACTAGTTCTTTTCTTTCACTCAGATAGCTTGACTAATACCTATACTTAAAATGATGCCATAAGGCACCAATTCCGTACTGCAAAGGTAGGAAAATAAATGAAGACTTTTTAAGCCTGATGCTCCCATTAATTTCAGGTAAACCATAAGCACGGTAAGTCCAAAAACTATTAAAAGTGTAAAGAGAAATGTGTTATAGGAAAGGGGGTTGACAACAGATAGCGTAAAAAAGTTGAGCACTAAAACAGCGATCGAGCACAGCAACGTTATCAATAATATTCTTACGTAATTAAAGAAGTGATTTGGACCAAAACTGCTAAGCTGAAACAGTCTGGCCACGTTATAAATCAAAAGTAGCTTTAACAATAACCAAAATAACACCACAAAACTTATTTGTACCCATAGCCATAGCCCCTGCCAAATGGTATTAACATAAATGCGATTAAACCCCGGAAGCTGCAGTTTGGCTAAATGAAAAAGAGATAAAATTATGAGTCCGCATAAAAGGCTAAAAAAAATGTAGAAATATATATTAACAAGGGAAAGGGGCCTGCTTTTCAGTAAGTTTTCCTCCGATTCGCGCATTGAGAATGCACGAGACACTTTTATATATTCTATTGACACACGTGGGAAATAGTTATATAGTGCGGCTGCTATGGCCGTTAGTATCAATAGTGAAAAAACCAGAAACCCGGGAAATGCCGACCTCTCTCTTTTATATGATACGGCGACGTTGGAAATTGGAGAACTATCAATGTTTGCTAACCTGACAATTTTTGCCTGAACCGTCTCAGGGTCAATGCGTTTTGCATAAAGTGTAATGGGAAACTGTCCTACAGCATTAGGGGATAAATTTTGCAGAGATAGCATAAATGTATCTGACTCCACTATGTCTACGAGCCTCTTCCCATTAAAAATTGAGAGTACATTTTTACAGATTACCTGCAAATAGTCGTCTCCTATTCCACTTCTTTCTACTTTGAAATGCAGCGTATTCCCTTTAAACTTTTCAGGCTCAACCAGTGGCTGGTAATTTTCGCTCTTAGGATCAAAATAAAGCCACTCATTACTAAAATCCTTGATAACCAAAGTATCGGAGGCCAGGCAGTGGACCGCTCCAACGAGTGATAGTAATATACTAATTCCGAACTTTTTCAATTTACACCGAAAGTTATCAGAATCTGGCTACATAACCGAAATGAAACTTGGATAGATTTAAACTTAAAGGTTGTTCGTTTGATTTACCCAGTGCATAAACTAAGTTAACACTGCCCGTGCCGGTGAATAAGCTGAGCCCTAAACCAACACCAAAGGGATAATCTTCGAAAGATGAAATATCCAGATCATAATGAAGGTAGGCTTGATCGTAAAAGGCGAAAAGATATGAATATTCCTGAAAATGGAACTGCGCTTCAATAGTACCATTAATATAGTTTTCAGCGAAGAAAAAGTTCTCATTAAACCCTCGCAATGAGTTGAGCCCGCCAATCCGGTAAAGATCATTGAGGAAAAGCTGATCATTAATGACTGTACCCGATTCAAGGGTACTGTGTAAAACCAGATGATTACTTAATCTGACGTAAGATCCTAAAAGGACTTCAAAGCTGTATTGAGTAGAAGACAGATCGATATCATTGTAGAGTTGGTCCGGAATATCCGAATTCCTCTCTATTTCTTTAGACCCTATAGCCATTTCCGTTTGTATAAACAGTCCATTTTTAGGAGCAAAAATTCGGTCTACCTTAGAATAGGCATATCCCAATCCATAGTAATTTGTATTTAGATCTACCGTTTCAGGCAGTGTAGTTATGTCGTTCAAACTACCCGTTCCTAATAATCCGGAAGAGATGAATTGAGAAAAAATCTTAACACTGTTTTGATTGGTTTGATAAGAGAGGTTCAAGCTTGTTTTACGAGTCAAGAACAAAGTGTCTTCTTTAAGCAAGTTAAAATCCCCTTCAAAGTTTACGGCCGAACTAAAAAGATTAGGGTGAAAGTAAGCGATATCCAAAAGTTGCGATCTGGCTTTTAAGCTTTGCCATTGGATACCTAGTCTCTTACCACTTTTAAACAAATTGTGAAGTGAAAGGTCAATTTGGCCTGTAACCAAAAGGCTGCCGTTTTCTTCCTCGTTAGGTAAAAATCCTACAATACCATCAATGGTACTTACCTTTTTCTCCACAATATTTATAGCTATGGTGGCTTCCTTATTTTGAAATGTGATGGATGGAGGTTCTGCCAAATCAAGAAAAGAAAGCTTGTCAATTTTATCAGCGATATTGTCGATCAGTTTCTGTGAGAACAGGCCTCCCTGCTTAATTCCTAAATAAGATTCAAGCCACTTTCGTTTTGTCTGGATATTCTCGGGTAGACGAAGACTGTCAAAGGTTATTCTGGGCCCGGCTTCATACTTAAGCCGTGCTGAAACCTCAGCACCTTCTATATGGATAGAATCCAGTATCACCGAAGCAAAAGGAAAGCCACTGTTCTCACTGTTTATGACCACATCACGGATGAGCTTTGAAAACTTATTAACACTGAAGACCTGATCAGCAAGATCACTTTTTAGTATAGAGCTTTTGGAAAAAAGGATCTGCGGAACGTTTCCCGGATCAAGGCGGGCCCATTTGTATGATTCGCCCAAATAGCAGGTTACTATCACAGTTGAGCTGTCCCTTTCATAAGCAAACGCGGAAAGCAAATAGCCGTCCCCCTGGAGACGGGTAATTACTTCATTCAATGATCTGACTGCCCTGGCAGAATCGCAAAGTGATGGCGGCTCAATAAGATCTTGAAATATGATGATTGCTTCTTCGTTTCCCTGCCAATTTACACGGCAACTTTCCGCAAAAATATTGCTCTCAACGATTAAAATGCTGACTATAACGAAAGTAGCTCTCAAGTAAAGTAATTTTGACATTGATAATCTAAAGTTAACGCTTGGCTGGCATTTACATTCATATTCCTTTTTGCAAACAGGCTTGTTACTATTGCGACTTTCATTTCAGTACTAATGAAAAACTCAAGCCGGCAATGGTTAAAGCCCTAATTGAAGAGATCTACTTACAAAAAGACTATCTGAAAGGCGAATCGATTGGCACTATATATTTCGGTGGAGGTACCCCTTCGTTATTGAATCAAGAAGAGCTAGAATCTATCATTGAAGCTATTTATACAACATTTTTCATTGAGGCCGATGTTGAAGTTACACTGGAGGCAAATCCTGATGATCTATCTCTCAACAAACTACAGGGGCTTTCAAAAACCCGGATTAATAGGTTAAGTATAGGCGTCCAGTCTTTTGACGAGAAAGTATTGAAATTTCTAAACAGAGCCCATTCAGGTAAAGAGGCCACGATCTGCTTACAGCATGCTAAAAGTGTCGGTTTTGATAACATTTCATTAGATCTAATTTATGGAATACCCGGTAGAAATGAACATCAGTGGTTGGCTGACCTTACCACGGCAGTTTCACTTAGTCCAAAACATATCTCTGCGTATAGCCTTACCATTGAACCCGAAACTGTTTTCGGTCGGTGGCAAAACAGTAACAGGTTTCCCGGTATTGATGAAGAAGCGGCAGCTATTCAATTTGAGATAATGATAAATTTCCTGAAACAGCACGATTTTGAACAGTATGAAATATCCAATTTTAGTCGCCCAGGGTTTTACTCAAAACACAATTCAAGTTACTGGAAACAAGAAAAGTATTTGGGAATAGGACCAAGTGCACATTCATACACGGGTGAAACACGTCAATACAACGTAAAAAAAAATGGATTATATATTAAAAAGATCAATGCAAATATAATCCCTATGACTATGGAGCAGCTTAGTACAGCAGATATGATAAACGAATATATGTTAACCACTTTACGCACTAAATGGGGAGCAGATTTAAAGTTCATTCACGAGCAGTACGGGTCAAATATTTTGCTTGAAAAAGGCCAATACGTCAAGCAGCTTGTAGACATGGGGTACGCCACTGTAAATAATAATTATCTGGTGCTGACTAATGCGGGTAAGCTCTTAGCTGATAAAATATCATCCGATTTATTCGTAGATCCATGAGGTTACCAAAGACTGGAAATAAGGATTTAGAGAAACAACACCTTGTACTAGCCGGCCTAAATTAAACCTCAGCACAATAATTAGTTTAATAAGGCATTTATTTAATAAAGGATGCTTTTGTTTAACTTTTAATTTAGTTTTTTTGGAGGCAATTACGATATATATGACCAGTGAGGAAAAAAAGGCCTATTTACTTCTTAAATCTGTAATATTCCACTACCATGGATTAGATGATGATGAACGCGCAGATCTACAGGCCACTGCAGATGAGCTTGATGGTCATGAAGAACTGGAGTGGGCTAATGCATTTATAGCAGAGGACTTTTTCAATTCATTTGAGCGCGCTCGTGAATATCTCAACACCATTATTGGTGATTATCCTAAAGATAAGCGTGTTATGCATATTGAGATGGTCTGGAATGCTAATAACTTGAAAGGTTATGTAACGGAGCTGGAAGCTACGGCCATGTTAAAGCTTGCACGAGACTGGAACGTAGAAGCCGATCTAATCGAGATCTTGAAGAAGCAGTCTGGTAACTTATAAGCTCATCATTTCCTTAAATTTTGCAGCTTGCCTACGACTAACTTCTACCTTATCGCCTCCCTTTAACCGCACCATAAGCCCACCGTTGAACCACGGCTCAATACCCTCCACCCAACTGAGGTTAACAATATGTTTTCGGCTGGCTCTAAAGAAATTTCTCGAATCCAGTTTCTCGTCAAGGGCATTCAAAGATTTGTGTATCATAGGCCGATTCCCGTCAAAGTAGACCTTAATATAATTACCGTCAGACTCAAATAATCTAATATTTGTCAGGCTTACAAACCAGCATTTATCGCCATCCTTTACAAATACTTGGTCATCGAGCGTGAGTTTGGAGTTCTTAGCTTCTTGCTCCACTTTAGGCTCAGGTAATTTAGTAATGCTTTCTTTTAGTCGTTCTGGCTGGATGGGTTTCAAAAGGTAATCAAGGGCATTCACCTCAAATGCCTTAAGAGCAAACTCATCATACGCTGTGGTAAAAATAACCCGAGGCACATTATCGAGCGTTTCAAGCAGTTCAAAACCTGTTTTGCCCGGCATTTGAATGTCCAAGAAAAGCAGCTCCGGATTAAGGGTATTAATAAGCTCCAGCGCCTCATCTGCGTTGGCTGCTTCTCCCACGATTTCTATTTCGCTATATTCATCCAGTAGAGAGGTAAGCTCTTTTCGGGCCAGTCTTTCATCATCTATAATAAGTGTCCTCATAGTTTATGTGTTTTGTGGAATTATCAACTCCGTCAATACTGTAGTGTTGGATTCATTAAAAATCTTAAATGAAGCTTCTTGCCCATATAATAAAGATAGTCTTTGCGCTGTGTTTCTCAGGCCGAGACCACCTTTTTCTTGAATGGGGATTCCATTCATTTTAACTTGTCCGGTGTTTCTGATCTGCACTTTTAGTCTATTGTCTGAAACGAAGGTCTTCATTTGTATAAGCCCTCCCTCCTTAAGTTTTGATATTCCGTGTTTGATTCCATTTTCGATTAATGTTTGAAACATCAAGGGTGGCACATGAAAGTGATATGAATCCGGGTGAATATCAAATTCTGTACTCAAGCGCTCTTCAAAACGAATACTCTCCAAGCCAAGATAATCCTTTACGGTTTTAAGTTCATTTTCAAAACTTGTAAGCTTTGTTTTATTGGATGCCAAGGAGTTTCTTAGAATATTGGACAACTGTGTAATGGCGTTCTTCGACTTTTTTGGGTTCTCGTCAACAAGCGCCCTGATGCTGTTAAGGGCATTAAATATGAAGTGAGGGTTAAGTTGTGCCTTTAAATTGTTTAGTTCTATTTCGGTAACGGCGGCCTCATGCTTTAATGAATTATTATACCGCTCGAAATAGTTGTAAATGAAATAAAGGACAGACCATACGAATATGGTGAGGTAGTAAACCGACCCTAAGCCTGCCAAGGTAGTTGGAGCCCAGATTTCATCATCGTATATGCCTAGTGGTAGGGAGGCAAGTATTCGTAATCCATAAATGGTAAAACTCAAGAGTAAAACAGCCAATAACGTTCTTGGTATCAGCATTCTCAAATTATAGTCAAGCCATTTTTGCTTGATAATGAAATTTCTAAAAAGATGTGTGACCAGGAAAAATGAGAGCGCTTCGAGTATCCAAAAAACAATTTGCATTGGCCTCTCGGTGCCAGAGATTACAACCTGAATGAATGAATACGAGGACCATCCACCGATCTGTAATGTCCAATAAAGTCTTGTTTTATTCAATTAGGTTTTAAAATTTGAGCTAAAATAGCGAATATAGTTTTTCTTGATTCAGCCAATTATGCCAGTGGATGACTACGCATTTGAAGGGCTAGGGATCGTTTCTAAACAGTGTAAGAAGTAAAATACCGGCAAGAATAGTCAGCACCCATGAAACAATGTTCATCACCTTATGATGCTTTTCAAAGGCCTTATTCTTTATAAGGCCCATCACTATAAAGGCCAGACCAGCTACACCATATGTAAGGAAGTCCAAAACCTCATTCTTAAAAATTTCATAGGCTGCTAACCCTATTAGCAAGGCTCCAACTAAATATTGAGTATACGACTTTTTCAAAAAACCTCCGCTTCCTGCTTTTTAAGTTTCGAGGGAACAAATTTTCGTATGATTAATCGCGTTCCCTTGTCGTAAGTAAAGTAATTCCAAACCCAGTTAAGAAAAACAATGAGCTTGTTTCTAAAACCAATAATTGAAATTAAATGAATAAACATCCATACTATCCAAGCCGGGAAGCCCCCGAGCGTTCCCTTGCCGGGGAAATCCACTACTGCTTTGTTACGACCAACTGTAGCCATTGAACCTTTATCAAAATACCTGAATGGCTTTAGCGGTTGCTTTTGTAAAGCATTTTTAAGATTTACCGCCAGGTGGTCACCTTGTTGGATGGCGACAGGAGCTAACATAGGATGGGCGTTGGGATAATCATCGGTCTTCATGGCAGATATATCTCCTATAGCGAAGATATTATGACTTCCCTTCATTCTGCTGTACTCATCAACGAGAATCCGACTGTGCTCGATGGCTTCTTCAGGTAGCCCTTCGGGGTAATTTCCTTTAACACCGGCCCCCCATATTAATGTATGCGTATTAATGTGCTCTCCGTTGCTAAGTTTCGCTGATTTCCCATCGTAGGTTTCAACCAGTGTGTTTAAATAAACATCAACATGAAACTTCTTCAGGTATCGCAGCGCCCGTTCTGACGATTTCTCAGACATCCCGCCCAATAGCCTGGGCGATGCCTCAAGAAGAATAATGGACATTTTGCCGAAATCCAGCTCCGGGTAATCTTTCGGCAAAATAGATCTCTTTAATTCTCCAAGCGCACCTGCTACTTCTACTCCGGTAGGGCCACCGCCAACCACTACAATATTCATCCTTGACTTCTTCTCCATAAGGTCTCCAGTGATGGTGGCAGCCTCAAAATTCTGCAGAATATGACTCCTTAAGTCCAATGCCTGAGGTATTTGTTTTAAGGGGAAAGCATGCTGCATTAGCGAAACATTACCGAAAAAATTAGTACGTGAACCCGTAGCGATCACCAGGTAATCATAGTCAAGTTCTCCTATCTCAGTGTCAATAGTATTTTTATCAGGATCGATACTTTGTACTTCACCCATTCTGAAAAAGAAATTATCAGCAGGCTCCAGTTGCTTTCTTAGAGGATCAGCGATAGAATCAGCCTCTAAACCAGCTGTCGCCACCTGGTACAATAGGGGTTGAAAAGTATGATAATTATTGCGATCAAAAAGTACTATTTGCAACGGGAGCTTTTTCAGTTTCTTTACCAGCTTAACTCCGGCGAAACCTCCCCCAATAATTATGACTCTGGGAAGGGTAGATTCTGGGATAGGAACCATTTAAATAGGTTTAGAATACATAGAAATGAACGTTAGTTCAGTTAGTTAGTTACTAACTTACAGCTTTATTTCAGCAGAATCTTTTTGATAGGTTAAGGAACTCTTTCCTTGCAAAATTGATTGTATTATTAATCAATTTTCATAGTTGATAAGTTTCAAGGTTTTGGTTGATAAAAAAGAAGAGGCTAGTCTAAAAAAGGCTGCCTCTCTTTTTTAAAAGTATTTTATCGCTTCACAGAAGTTTAACAGATACCTGAATTTTATTTCAAAGTATCAAAAAACTTCATAGCACTTTGACCTAAGTTGTCTGCTACAATTTTTTTGTAAACCACTCCTCCAACAAACCCATTATTCATGAATTCTGCCAAAACAGGGGTCCAATCATTACTCTTTGGCATAATAATGCCAAACTCCTCGGTTTTATCGTCACCACCAGGGTGCCTTTTAATAGGCTTTTTAGCCTGTATAGCCTCGAAGTAGTAAGTAAAATCCAAATTAGAGAATTTTTTGGGGTCTTTAGAAATTATGTCCATCACTTCAGAAAAAGAATTAACATACTCAATTTTCAATGCGGGGTAGTGGTTTTTCTTGATAGTTAAAATCCGTTTTTCATTGGTGGAATTTTTCACGGTAACTGCGGTCATACCGGCAAACTTGGATGATACATTTGTAATATCAGAAAGTGTAGGCACAGAGTTATGCGTGAGTATCATACCTATATTGGTGATATATGGCGGACTAAAATTATAGGCCTTTTTTCTTTCTGAGGTGATTGTAGTATTGCTCAATCCAAAAACGCCTCCTGATGAATTTCTTACATCTTCCAAGAATCGGGTAAAGTTATTGGCATCCTTTGTTTGGTATTCATACGTTATGGTTATGCCTTTGCTTTCCTTTACGTAATCTTTGAACTTATTCATAATATCAAACGTAATTCCGGAAGTAGCAGAGCCCTCTTTACCGGCAAAGCCCGGCGCGTTAGAATGAGTGAGTACCAAAGTTGCTGACTTAGAAGTCTTGGCCGAAGCATACGTATCTCCTTTTATCTGTCCAAGCACCGGAACCATGGTAAAAAAGCCAAATACACAAAGCAAAAAATAGAATCTCTTCAGTCTTGTCATAATCAAACTAGTTTAATGCGATTAAGCTATTGATTTACAAGAAAATACAGGTGTTGATGTAAGAAATTCCGCACTTTAGCGCTGCAATTCCTCTCGTAAAAATTTCGCGGTATAGCTATTCTTATTTTTAATTATCTGTTCCGGTGTTCCGGACACGACTATAGAACCTCCGCCATGACCGCCTTCGGGCCCCAAGTCGATAATATAATCTGCTACTTTAATGACATCCATATTATGTTCTATGATCAGAACAGTATTCCCTTTATCTACCAGCCTGTTTAGAACATCAAGCAGGTGCTGAATATCTTGAAAATGCAGTCCGGTAGTAGGTTCGTCTAATATGTAAAGCGTTTTTCCTGTATCCTTTTTAGATAACTCAGTGGCCAGTTTCACGCGTTGCGCTTCACCCCCTGAAAGGGTGGTCGCGTGCTGACCCAGCGAAATATAGTCAAGACCTACATCATGAAGTGTTTTAATCTTTCGAATAATCTTTGGCTGATGCTCAAAAAAATGAACGGCTTCTTCTACCGTCATTTCTAGCACATCAGAAATTGACTTGCCTTTAAACCTTACCTCCAAAGTCTCACGATTGTAACGTTTACCTTTACATGTTTCACAGGGAACGTGTACATCCGGTAAAAAATCCATTTCAATTAACCTCAACCCTGCGCCCTCGCAAGTCTCGCAACGACCTCCCTTCACGTTAAATGAAAATCTTCCTGGCTTATAGCCTCTTATTTTAGCTTCAGGTAGCTCTGCGAATAGAGAGCGTATATCAGAAAAGACACCAGTGTAAGTTGCCGGATTGGATCTTGGTGTTCTGCCAATCGGAGATTGATCTACTTCTATTACTTTATCTAAAAATTCCAGCCCCTCTACTTTTTTAAATGGCATGGGCTCTTTTCTGGATCTGTAGAAATGACTATTCAGAATTGGAAACAGCGTTTCATGAATTAAAGTAGACTTTCCACTACCCGATACACCTGTAACGAGGGTCATGGAGCCTAATGGGATAGACAGATTAACGTTTTTTAAATTGTGCCCGCTGGCTCCGGTTAGTTTCAGTAACTTGCCTGAGCCTTTCCTCCTTTCATTAGGAATGGGAATCTGAAGTGTTTCCTCCAGGTATTTTGCTGTAGTACTATTTTGATTTAAAAAATGCTCGGGGCCTCCTTGTGCCACTACTTCTCCACCGTGCCTTCCCGCTCCCGGGCCTATATCAATGATATGATCGGAGGCAAGCATCATATCCTTATCGTGCTCAACTACAATTATGGTATTACCTAAGTCTCGCAAGTCTTTGAGCGCTTTAATCAATTTC
>JBCDHA010000028.1:0-15296 GCA_038750705.1 Bacteroidota bacterium | reverse complement strand
TCGGGGACTCTCCTATGAAAACAGAAAGAAGTTTATCCAATGGTATCTCCATCTGAAGAACCGGATTCAAGAATAGGTTTTCTTTAGCCATACATACCTTCCGGTATACCTAAAAAGGAGCAGCTCATATGAACTACTCCCCTATACCGTATAGGTAAGACCCTATTGCTGGTAGGTTGCTCCTCAGCAGAGCCTAATTCCTCTTCAGGTCAATGACCAAAAACCTAAGAACTTTAAGCAACAAATCCACCAACTACTTTTGAGCTCATTACCAGAAAAGTATATTTTAACTTTTAGCTCTTTCCGGGTGCCTTTTCAACTTAAGGTCTTCAATTGTTCTACCTATATGCAGTTTGTAGCCTGGGTAGGGTATAGACTTGAGACAAGGGCTCTGCCAGCGCCGTATTTTCGCACTATATCTTGAAAAATTCGACAGTAAGTAAACCTGTCAAGTACCCACTTTCATTCACAAAAGGCGTTGGATTACCCATCCCAAGGCATCTGGCTATACCTAAGCTGACTACTCGGCATAACTATCTTGTATTACCAGGGCTGATCTGAATCCATAGCAATTATCTATAACTGTGGAGCTAAGCCTTTTGAAATTTCAGCCTGTTCTGGTCGAAACATAACTGAAGTCTTCTCTACTATTTAATGCTCTAAAAGTGGTGACCAGTCAGTCCTAACTCAAAGTAATGAAGATGGCCGGAAGAAATAGTAGAACTTTTCTTAATACCAGAAAAACCCAAGCTTTAAAAAAGGATGTGATCCTGGGGTTTATAAAAAAGTTGAATGTGTTACTAATAACGGGTTAAGTAGTGTACTACAGCTTGCTACGTCAGGCCATCAGCGAGAACAATCACCTTATTGTGTAATACTTCCACTACTCCTCCTGTAATTTCTATCGTACTTTCATTCTTACCGTCCTTGTATTTCATTTGGCCGGCTTTCAATGTACTTACCAAAGGAGCGTGATCATTTAATACTTGAAATTGCCCGTCTACCCCGGGGAAAGTAATTACACTTACTTCTCCTTCAAATACTTTTTTAGCAGGTGTTACTATTTCTAAAAACATCAGGCTTTTGCTTCTTCCATCATTTTTTCACCTTTTACGACAGCATCCTCTACAGAGCCCACAAGGTTGAAGGCCATTTCAGGAAGGTGGTCATACTTACCATCGATGATATCGTTGAATCCTTTAATAGTATCTTTAATGTCAACGAGTACTCCTGGGATTCCGGTAAACTGTTCTGCTACGTGGAACGGCTGCGATAAGAATCTTTGCACCCTTCTGGCTCTGTGCACCACTTCTTTGTCCTCATCAGAAAGCTCTTCCATACCGAGGATCGCAATAATATCCTGAAGCTCTTTGTATCGCTGTAGTATTTCTTTTACACGTTGTGCGCATTCATAATGTGCGTCACCAAGTACTTCTGCATTCAAAATCCTGGAAGTAGAATCAAGGGGATCCACGGCTGGGTAAATACCAAGCTCAGAAATTTTTCTTGAAAGTACGGTAGTGGCATCCAGGTGGGCAAACGTTGTTGCAGGAGCAGGGTCTGTTAAATCGTCAGCAGGCACATAAACAGCCTGTACAGAAGTAATTGACCCTTTCTTAGTGGATGTTATGCGTTCTTGCATGGCTCCCATCTCAGTTGCCAGGGTGGGTTGATACCCCACAGCCGAAGGCATACGGCCGAGAAGGGCAGACACTTCAGAGCCCGCCTGGGTAAACCTGAATATATTATCTATGAAAAAAAGGATATCTCTTCCAGCGCCTTCTCCATCTCCATCACGGAAATATTCGGCTACTGTTAGTCCTGAAAGCGCCACTCGGGCACGTGCTCCCGGAGGCTCATTCATTTGGCCAAATACGAATGTAGCTTTGGATTCTTTTAGTTTCTTGTCATCTACCTTTGAAAGGTCCCATCCACCTTCTTCCATAGAGTGGAGGAAATCATCACCGTAAGTAACAATTCCGGACTCGATCATTTCACGAAGAAGGTCATTCCCTTCTCTTGTACGCTCCCCAACACCGGCAAATACGGAAAGACCAGAATAAGCTTTAGCTATATTATTAATCAGCTCCTGGATAAGTACTGTTTTACCCACTCCAGCGCCACCAAACAAACCGATTTTACCTCCTTTAGCGTAAGGCTCAAGTAAGTCTATTACCTTAATACCTGTGAACAGTACTTCTGTTGTGGTAGATAAATCCTCAAATTTAGGAGCATGCCGGTGAATAGGTAATCTATTCTTACCCTCCGGTTGTTTTATGCCGTCAATGGCTTCGCCAACCACATTGAACAAGCGGCCTTTAATATCATCACCCGTAGGCATTGTAATTGGCGTACCCTGATCAATAACGTCCATGCCACGAACAAGGCCTTCAGAACTTTCCATGGCGATAGTTCTCACGCGGTCTTCACCTAAGTGCTGTTGACACTCTAATACCACTACCTGTCCGTTTTCTTTGGTTACCTCAAGTGCATCAAGGATGTTAGGAAGCTTAGCTCCCTCTGCGTCAAAACTAACGTCTACTACCGGGCCGATTACCTGTGTGACTTTGCCAATATTTGCCATTTGTTATTCTTTGATTAGAAATTCTCGCTCTTCAAATTAAGCCGCAAAACTACATCTAATATCACATAAACCAAAGGCGGAAAAACGTTTTTTGAACTTGGTAAAAGCCTATCACGACTGGAGTGAAATACGGAAGGTGGTTCCAACATCTTCTTCTGATGATTTTACACTTATTTTGCCTCCGTGATAGACTTCTATGATGCGCTTGGCGAGGGTAAGCCCTAGTCCCCATCCCCGTTTTTTTGTGGTAAATCCGGCGTCAAAAACATGCTTTAATTTCGACTTGGGGATACCTTTTCCCGTGTCAGAGATGTCTACAAAAACACGAGCTTCGCTACCCTTTAAAATAAAGATATGTATCTTACCTGATGCGCTCATAGCATCTACCGCATTTTTGCATAAGTTCTCAACCACCCACTCAAAGAGTGGGGGGTTAATCTGCGCTTTAATATCTTGGGTTAGCGCAGCAATGGTGATTTCAACCTTTGGTGAAATTCTAGGTCTAAGGTATTCAATGATAGAGCCAATAAGTGGTTCTATTTCTTCTTCACTTAACACAGGCGTCGAACCGATATTGGAAAATCTTTCGGTAATGACCTGAAGCTTTTTTATATCCTTGTCCAGCTCGCCTATCAGCTCTTTGTCTTTAATATTCGCCTGATCTTTAAAATACTCTACCCATGCCATAAGCGAAGATATGGGTGTGCCCAACTGGTGAGCGGTTTCTTTGGCCAGGCCTACCCAGACGCTGTTCTGCTCGGCTGCTTTTGAGTAATCAAAAGCCATGTATGCGATGAATGCAATCACTGCAATTATTGATAGTTGTGCTATGGGATAGTAGGTAAGCTGTGTAAGTAAGAAACTGTTTCTGTAGTACACATAATTTACCAGGTTGATTTCATTTGTAAGCTCTTCCCTCACAATCACTTCTATGGGTTCATACTCGCCTCTCATTTTTTCGAGCTCTTCATAAAGTAGCTGCTTTCGCTGCTTTTCCGTCAAAACTGAGTCGATATCAATATTTCTGTGATGTATGATTTCTCCGCTTTCGGAAAGAAGAATAGTAGGGATAGAATTATTTTTGATTAAAATCTCATCGCTAACAAAGTTTAGGTCTTTATCGAGTTTAGCATCAAGCGTATACTGTAGGGCTTTTGCATAAAGCTCAATTTGACTTTGTTCTCGATCTTTTAGCTGACTCACTAACAGATTGGTATAAAAGATTGAAGTCACACTTATAACAATGGATATAGATAGTATGATCCATTTGATTTTTTTTCGATCATATTTCAGATCAATGCCCACCGTTTTGATACTATCTGCCATCAACTCAAATTAAACAAAAAAGCCGGATACTTAGCATCCGGCTTTGAATGTGTAAATTCTTTAGCTCAGTTCTTCATCATAAACCACTTGGCCAGTACCTTGTAATTTACTTTGGTACCATGCATGAGAATACCTACTCGGTAAATACGGCCGGCCAGCCATACGGTTCCTATGAATCCTAAAATAAGGAGGACCATGGAAAGCGCCAATTCCCAAGCAGGTACGCCAAATCCTATTCGACCCATCATGGCAATTGGGGAAGTAAACGGTATTATGGACAGCCAGAAGCTTACGTTTCCATCCGGGTTATTGATAATACTGCTCATGCCAACTATCCCTGCGATTAAAGGGATCATAATCGGGAACATAAACTGTTGTGCTTCAGATGCGGTATCCACAGCTGAACCTACCGCTGCAAAAAGAGAACCGTACAGGAGATAACCCCCTATGAAATAGAATATAAAAGTGAGAATGATTTTGGTAAACGGAATGCTGGCAAATAGTCTCATGGCTTTCTCTGCTTCCGGACTATTTTGTGCCATTTCAGCAGCTTCAGATAACTGCGCTTGCTGGGGCATTTCTAGACCCAAGACACCGGTTACCACTGTAAATAATGTGCCCATAAGCACAACCCAAATGATAACCTGAAACAATCCTACCGAGGCCACTCCCAGTATTTTACCCATCATGAGTTGAAAGGGCTTTACTGTGGAAACAATTACCTCCACAATTTTACTGCTCTTTTCTTCTATTACACCCTGCATTACCTGCCCACCGTAGGCAAACATGAAAATATAAATGAGAAAACCAGTGACGTAGCCAATACCGAAGGAAACGCCAGCATCGCTTTCTTTCTCTTCCCCCTCGCTTATATTTAGCGATTTCAGATCAATGCGTGTCTTAAGCCGGTCGAGCATTTCTTTATCTACCTCATAAACCTTCATTTTTTCATCCCGGATGGAAGATTCAATTTTGTTTTCAATGGAATTAATGGTCGAAAAGTTAGGATTGGACTTTGCATAAAGTGTAAAGCCCTGCGGTGATTCGATATCAAAATTTGGAATGTACAATAAACCATAGTCGTCGCTCTCGGTAAAAGCGCTTTTAGCAGTTTCCAGGTCCCCATTTACAGGTACAAAAGAGTATTTTTCCGTGCTTTCCGTATTGAATTTACCGCTTTTGTCCAGTACATGGATGATCTGCTGTTTGGCATTTTCATCCTCCTTTTTCATGAAATAAATAATGGCTCCGAAAATTGCCGGGAACACCAATGGAACTAAAATTGTAGTCAAAAGAAATGACCTTTTCTTTACACGGCTGGTGAACTCTCTTTGTAATACCAGAAATAACTTATCCATTGTTTCCTCCTTCTACTTTTGAGATGAAAATTTCATTTATTGACGGCACCTTTTCAATAAAAGAATGAACCTCTGTTATTGATATTAAATTCTGCAAAAGATCGTTTGGGCTAAGTTTTACGCCCTTGATCTGGATCATGCTTTTATACATTTCATCATCCAGAACTTCATGACCTAACACTTCAAAATCACTTGAAAGAGAACCATTTACAGCGCCTTTGTGGTCTACCAGGAAGGTGTTGCTTCTGTAGCTGTCTTTTATTGCTTTCTTAGTGCCTTCCAGAATTTTTTTACTGTTATTAATAAGGGCGATATGGTCGCACAGTTCTTCTACGGACTCCATTCTGTGCGTGGAGAATATAATTGTACTTCCTTTTTCTCTTAACTCAAGAATTTCATCCTTGATCAGGTTGGCGTTTACAGGGTCAAATCCTGAGAAGGGCTCATCCAGAATAATGAGTTTGGGCTCATTTAATATGGTGGATATGAACTGGATTTTTTGGGCCATACCTTTTGAAAGGTCTTCAATTTTCTTGTTCCACCACTCATAAATACCAAGCTTTTCGCACCAGGTTCTACTTCGTTTTATCGCTTCTTTTCTGGGTAGGTTTCTTAACTGCCCCAGGTAGACCAATTGTTCGCCTACCTTCATCTTTTTGTAAAGACCTCGTTCTTCCGGCAAGTAGCCAATCATAGAAATATGATCTGCATTTAAAAGGTCTCCGTTAATTCTTACTTCACCCTCATCAGCATTAATGATTTGATTGATAATCCGAATGAAAGTGGTTTTTCCGGCCCCGTTGGGCCCCAGAAGACCATAAATGCTTCCTTCAGGAATGCTGATATCCACATTGTCCAATGCGGTATGTTCGGCATATCTTTTAGTGATGTTTATCGCTTTTAGTGCTTCCAATAGATTCAGATTTAATTCATGTGGTTAGTTCCTATGCTCCGGTATTTATTACACCAAAACATAGAAAATTTGAGTGAAGATAAATCTTAGTGACTAAAAAACGTAAATGAAATGAAGAGTGGCGGATTTAGTAGATGAATGAGGATAAGACTAGTTACGCTCTTTGAAAACTATGCTACCCATACTTACGTCCAGGTCAAAATTAAGCACGTTTTCTGCATCTTCGGAGAACTCTTGGTTAACATAAGTGTTATTGCCTACCTGGGAGAAGGACTTGCTCAATTTAACTTTACATAACCACGAGTCTTTGATTTTCACTTTAACAGGAGTACCTTCTTTAGGGACAAAGATCATCAGGTTTCCAGCTCCTACGGAACCTTTAATAGTACTGGATACTTCGGTTTTGTCAGTGAAATCGAGCATTAAATTCCCAAAACCGATATCGGCTACTACATGCTTAGCCTTTGAATGATTGAGTTTTTCAACATTAACGGATCCCAAATCCACTTTCACATAGAAAGTGTCCATCTCAATCAGGTTACTCTGGTCTTCGTTGTAACCAATATTAACATCAGCGCTCCCTGTATGTACCTTAAGGTTATTAATGGATAGTCCACCCAGATTAATATGCGCTTCACCTACGCCGTAGTCAAGATTTAAATTATATGCTTTGTTGTCAGTCAAATAAACCTTCCAGGTTTTATCTTTTTCTTCTTCAGACCGACCGAACATCCGGTACGAAATGGATTGACCTAAACTTTCGGATCTGGAATCCTCCAGTTCCAGGTTAATCTCACAATTTTTACCTGTAGTGTTCTTTTCGAATGAATGTCCGTAGCTATCATAGTCCTGATCGCTGTAGACGTTTAAAAGTTCTTTACTTTCACCCTGCTTGATATAGCAACGACCACTGTTCACCTTAAAATTAAGGTCGACAACACGTACTTCAGCGTTGTCTTCGACCGAAAATTGTTTTTTAACCTGTGAAATTGAAAGGGTAGAACTGATGATCCCTGCACCTAGCAAAACTAGTCTTCTCCGCATGTGGTATCTTACGAGAAAATTAGTGTGGTGTTACGAAAAAGTTACTTTTTTAGTTGAAAAAAACGAGAAAAACTTACATCAAAAACGGATGCAATTTTATCTCATTTTAATTAAAAGAACTCTTTCATTCGTTCAAAGAAACCCTTATCGCTTTTGCCGGGCTTAGGGGCAAAGTTTGAAGAGTGACGCATGCTTTCTAACTTGCTTTTTTCTTCGGTAGAAAGTGTTTTGGGCGTCCAAACATTGACGTGTACCAGTTGATCTCCGGTTTCATACCCATTAATGTCTTTTATTCCCTTGCCTCTCAAGCGCAGAATTTTACCGCTTTGCGTTCCAGGTTCGATTTTAATACGGAGTTTGCCGGAAATGGAAGGTACTTCAACTGATGTTCCCAGGGCTGCATCAATAAAGCTCACATATAGATCGTAAACTACGTTATTACCTTCCCGAACCAAATGTTCGCTTTCGGCTTCTTCGATTAATATTAGTAGATCGCCAGCCGGGCCACCGCCAGGCGCTTCATTACCTTTACCGGACATTGAAAGCTGCATGCCTTCACTTACACCGGCCGGAATTTTGATAGGAATGATCTCCTCCTTTGAAACAAGTCCGGAGCTATCTACACCAGGAGGTCGGTGATCCAGGATTTGGCCGGAGCCGTTACATGTAGGACATGTACTTGTAGATACCATTTGACCCAGCATGGTATTGACTGCTTTCCGTACCTGACCGGCGCCCTGGCATGTATTACACGTTTTGAAAGTGACACCGTCAGCCTGCATCAGGCGGTTTACTTTTATTTTCTTTTCTACTCCTTCTGCTATTTCCTGAAGTGTAAGCTTTAGTTTAATGCGAAGGTTGGAACCTCTGCGCTGCCTGCGCCGTCCTCCACTGCCACCTCCAAAGAAGCTTTCAAAAGGATTGCCACCCCCTCCACCGAAAATATCACCAAACTGAGAGAATATGTCATCCATATTCATGTTGCCACCACCGAAGCCGCCACCATTCATACCTTGATGACCAAAACGATCATAGCGCTGCCGCTTTTCCTGATCACTTAGTACCTCATAGGCTTCGGCCGCCTCTTTGAAATTCTCTTCGGCCTGCGCATCTCCAGGGTTTTTATCGGGATGATATTTGATAGCCACTTTTCTGTAGGCTTTCTTTATCTCATCCTGACTGGCAGATTGGCTTACACCTAATATTTCATAATAATCTCTTTTGGCCATTCTTCTTTACTTTACTAGCTTCCAATCACTACTTTTGCATAGCGCACCACCTTATCTTTCAATAAATATCCTTTTTCTATCACATCGACAATTTTACCCTTCAGCTTCTTTTTAGGAGCCGGTATTTGTGTAATGGCTTCGTGGAACTCAGGATCAAAATCCGAGCCTTGCTTATGCTCCATAGTCTTCAATCCCTTCTGCTCTAGTATTTTTTTGAATTTACCGGATATCAGGTCTAAACCTTCTTTTAGTGCCTTAATATCAGAATCATTGCCCTCAAATGACTTTTCCGCGCGCTCGAAGTCATCAATTACAGACAGAAGATCTGAAATTAAGCTTTCATTAGCCGTTTGAACCATTTCCAGCTTCTCTTTGGCAGTTCTGCGTCTAAAGTTTTCAAACTCTGAATATAACCTTAAGTACTTGTCCTTACTTTCTGACAATTCGTCTTGGAGAACCTCCAGTTCACTTTTTGTGTCAGCTTCTTCCTCAGCTTTTGGGCTTACTCCGTTTTCATTGCTGCCAACTTCCTCTTCGGCATTACCTTCTTTTTTTGACTCTTCTACCTGGTTATCAGCCGATTCTTGTATTTCGTTCTCTTCTAAATTCTCGTTTTCCATGTTATCCAAAATGATAAAATATTGAATGCTTCCTGAATGTCAATTATTCTGCCAAATGAACCTGGGTGCCAAAATGACATCATTTATTCAAAATGCTCCAGAGCCTATCCTTAAGTGGCATAAGGCCCGTTTGAGCCACACTCGAAATAAATAATGTCTCTATTCCCGGCGGGAGTTCCTGTTTCATTTCCAGCATGAGCTCCTCATCTAACATATCACTTTTTGAAATGGCCAGCAGCCTTTCTTTATCAAGAAGTTCAGGATTGTATTTCTCAAGTTCCCCCACTAAAATTTCATATTCTGCTGTTATATCTTCTGCGTCTGCAGGAATGAGAAATAGCAGAACACTATTTCTTTCAATATGTCTTAAAAACCTAATGCCCAGCCCTTTTCCTTCAGCGGCGCCTTCTATGATACCCGGGATATCTGCCACAATGAATGACTTATAATCTCTGTAAGCGACTACGCCAAGGTTGGGGACCAGTGTGGTGAAAGGGTAATCGGCTATTTCAGGTTTAGCGGCAGAGAGCACAGATAGTAAGGTGGATTTACCCGCATTCGGAAAACCTACCAGGCCTACGTCCGCTAATACTTTTAGCTCTAAAACAACCCAGTTTTCGGTACCTTCTTCACCAGGCTGAGCGTACCTTGGTGTTTGGTTGGTTGCTGTTTTGAAGTTTTCATTTCCCAGGCCCCCACGTCCACCTTCAGCTAAAATTTTTTCCTGATTATCGGTGGTGATTTCAAAAAGAGCTTCACCGGTTTCCGAATCTTTAGCTACTGTGCCAAGCGGTACCTCGAGTATGACATCCTCACCTTGCGCTCCGGAGCGCCGTCCACCTTCACCCGGCTTGCCATTTTCAGCGATCACATGCTTCTTATAGCGTAAATGCAGGAGCGTCCATAGCTGTGCATTGCCTTTTAGTATAATATGCCCACCTCTGCCGCCATTACCTCCATCAGGCCCGCCTTTTGGCACATGTTTTTCACGCCTGAAATGAGCAGACCCTGGTCCGCCTGCCCCGGAACGAGCACAAAACTTAACGTAGTCGATAAAATTTGAGGATGACAAAACGCCTGGATCAAGTCGCTCAGAAGGAGTCTACCACCGAGGTAATTTCAGTAAAGATATCGTCTATATTTCCTATACCGTTGACCGTTTTAAGCCGATCTTGTTCTTTATAAAATGGCAGTACATGTACCGTTTTATCAAAATACTCTGCTATTCGCTTATTCAGCTTATCTTCTTCATCATCAGGCCTGTTCTGAAGGGCTTTTCTTTTTGCTATGCGGTTACGAACGACCTCCTCAGAAACACACAGTTCTATAACACCGTGAATGGCCGTATCCATGGACTCCATCAATCCATCCAGTGCTTCTGCCTGTGCAACAGTTCTTGGGAATCCATCAAACAAAAAACCATCCACATCCGTATTTTTCTCTACCTCTTCCTTTAACATGGCAATGGTAATATCATCTGAAACCAGATTGCCACTGTTCATGATCTCTTTCACCCTCTGACCCAATTCGGTGTCATTTTTTGTGTGCCACCTAAACAGATCTCCGGTGGATATATGCTTAAGATTATATTTTTTTATTAACCCTTCACTTTGCGTGCCTTTACCTGCACCTGGAGGGCCAAATATGATTAAGTTTAACATTTTCTGTGATTTATTAATTAAGTGGAAGGAGTCTCTACTACATTATACAGATCCTTTAAATTACGACCCAGGCCATCATAATCCAAACCATAACCTAATACGAAAGAATCAGGAAGTTGAAAGCCAACATACTTTATCAGGCTTTCAATTTTAGCAGATTTAGGTTTTTGAAAAAGGGATATTACCTCAACTGATTTGGCCCCTAATGACTTAAATTCATCAAGCATTTTGGAAATGGTTTTGCCGGTATCGATTACGTCTTCTATGATTATTACATCTCTTTTGAAGATATTTTCGCTTAAACCGATTAGCTGTTTTACATTGCCGGTACTTTCCATTTCGTCATAAGACGCTACTTTGACAAAAGAAATTTCACATTCAATATTTATTTCTTTTAACAGATCAGACGCAAACATGAAGGATCCATTCAATATAGCAATGAATAAAGGACTCTGATCTTGGTAATCATGGTTGAGTTGTTGGGCAAGAGAAAAAATCTTGCCTTGCAACTCACTGTGAGAAATGAGCAATTCGAAATGCTTATCTTTAACCCGGATCATTTGTTATGCGCAAGTCTAGCCTATAAGAACGATTTACATTATCAGTTTCGCCTGAACAACTTGGTCTGTTCTAAAATGGCGTGCAAATATAAAGATTATATTGAGAGTCACAGGTTATTCATTAAATAGACGTACAGCTTTATCATACTTAATATGTCTTTTTTGTGGACCGTTTCGTTTGGCGAATGGACATTATCCTCTGGAGCACCTATGAAACACCAATCGATGGGATAAGGTGATTGTTGTATTTCGCGCCCGTCACTGGAGCCGCTGCCTTCCACCTCCAATTGAAAATCAATCCCTGATTCTTCGGCCAACCGGATTATACGATCTATAAATACCTTTCGCGGAATATTTCTATCACGAATGGATATCGCTGCGCCCCTACCTGGCATTACTCCATCTGTTACCCAGGTTATGTCTGAAATCAAGGCTTTTTTAATGCGCCATTTTTCGTAAATGTATTTGATGAGAAAGGGTACTGACCCTCCTCCATGTTCCTCCCAGGTGCTGAACACAAGTACACCATCTGTCAAGGTTTCAGCTACCTTAAGGGCGTTATAAACACCAAGTCTATTATCTAAATAGCAGCTGGTGATCTCATCTTTCGATTCTGTAAAGTCGCATTTAAAGGTGAGCGTCGTGCCTCTGTCAATGGGTCGTGCAAAATCATGATACAGCCTGTTTTCCTCATCTTTTTGAAGTGTGCACTCAATTTCTCCAAGGCTGTCTCTGCCAACTAATTTATACCCGTTTTCTATATACGGCCCACCGATTGGAACGAGCTGATTTTGGTACCTTGAGGTAAAACCTATGGTGTCAATATGTGCAAAGACGGCGGTTTTAGGACTTCCAAATTCCAGAATAATACAATTTTGAAAGTCATCTCCGTCGTAAATGGTAGGAACTGTAACCCACGAACTTTTATTTTCACGTATGTGCTTTAAAATGAACTCTTTAACCGGTCCTTCGTCGCCGGAAGGGCCATGTACGGCACATAAATTTCGCAATAATTCACTGTCTATTTTCATTGGATACTGAAAGATGTAGTTAATTTAACTTGATAGAATAGTTATACTTGTTTTTATGCCTGTTATCAACTTTCTTTAGTTTCTATTCACAAAAAAATCTAATGATTAATAATCTCTCGGAAACTCATTCATTTGCAAACCAAATTCTTTTTGAACTTCGAAATAAAAACATTCAAACGGACCGTGGCAAATTTCGGAGAAATATGGAGAAGCTAGGTATAATTATGGCTTATGAACTGTCTAAGAAATTGGTTTACACTTCTAAGGAATTCGAAACGCCGTTAGCTAAAATGGAGTTGCCGTTGCCTGAGCAACCATTGGTGATAGGGGTGTTGAGAGCAGCGCTGCCATTTATGAACGGATTTCTCTCAATTTTTGATCATGCTGATTCCGGGTTTATTGGAGCTTACAGGAAGGAAGAAACCGCCGATGTACAGATAGACTTGAACTATGCAGCTTTGCCATCAGTAGAAAGGAGGGTTGTAGCTATAGTGGATCCAATGCTGGCTACGGGTAAGTCCTTTATAAAAACGATAGAAGAACTCTCGCAATTTGGGCAGGCAAGTCATTTTCATTTGGTGTGTGCTATTGCTACCCCCGAGGGAATTCAGTATATTTCGAATCATTTGAAGAATAATCAATACACAATTTGGGCTGCGGCGGTCGATAGCCATTTAGACGAGCATTCTTACATAGTTCCTGGATTAGGTGATGCAGGAGATTTAAGTTACGGTGAAAAAATAGTGCGATAGGGATGCTTTTTAATATAATCCTTCTCATAGCAGGTCTCTTTATTTTAATCCTTGGAGGAGATGTTCTTGTTCGTGGTGCTTCTAATATAGCCCTGAGAGCGCATATTTCTCCATTGGTGGTTGGGCTTACCATAGTAGCTTTTGGCACTTCCGCTCCAGAATTATTGATCAGTGTTAAGGCAGCAATATCCGGAAGTCCGGACATGACTATGGGTAATGTTGTGGGATCGAACATTTGCAACCTGGCTTTGGTATTAGGTGTTACTGCACTCATTGGTGTTATAAAAGTTCAACCTGATAGCATCAAAATTGACTGGCCTGTAACCATGGGTAGCTCACTGCTGCTTTATTTTGTTATTAAGGGAGATGAAGCGATGATAAGCACATATGAGGGGGTATTTTTTGTGATGCTTCTGGCTATTTATACGTTCTTAATTATTCGTAAATCAAGAAAAGAAAATAAGGCGCTCCGTGAATTAGAAGAGGACCTTAACGTGCCGGAAAGCAAGGCCGGAGTTTGGAAAGATGTAGTTTTTATAATAGCAGGATTAGCCGGGTTATATTACGGCTCTGATTGGTTTGTTGGTGGAGCAAAAGAGCTGGCTATGTACCTGGGTGTAAGTGAACGAGTAATAGGAATAACAGTTTTAGCCCTTGGTACCAGCTTACCGGAACTTGTAACGGCCATTGTGGCATCCATTAAGAAAGAAACCGACCTGGCGCTTGGAAATCTTATGGGCTCCAATATTTTTAACATACTTTCTATTTTGGGCATCACCAGTATTATTCAGGATATTCATGTAAGCGAAGCGATAATTAATCATGATATTACCGTAATGTTGGCAATTACTTTACTGATCTTCCCATTGATGTTATACAAACGCTCTTTAGGACGCCTTTCAGGTGCAATTTTGTTAATAACTTACCTTGTTTACACCTATTCCGTTATTACCTAAATGGAGGCAGAGATATTGAAAGGAATAAGCATTTTCCTTTTAACAATGTTGAAGTTTATAGCGGGCCCTACACTTGGATATGCCGCAGGATTCAGTTTTTTGACTACCGTTCTCATAACAATAGGTGGTATGATGGCCAGCGTTACCCTGTTCACTTATCTTGGTACCTACTTGAGGGAAAAGGTGTTGAGGCGGTTTCTTAGAAGAAAAAAGATCTTTTCACCCAGGACGCGCAGGTTTGTTACTATCTGGAAAAAATACGGAATAATAGGAGTTGCCTTTCTTACACCGCTTATACTAACACCCATAGGTGGGACCATTGTTCTTACTAGTTTCGGTAGCCCCAGGGGAGCCATACTATTAACTATGCTGTTCAGCGCCATAATTTGGTCGCTGGTGTTCGTATCACTCATCTATGCCTTTGGCACAACATTTTTAGAAGGGATAATTAATTAAGCTGACTGATCATCCGGCAACACCTCAATATCATTGATCAATATTTTTTTTGAGATTTTCTGACCGGTCTTGGTAGCAGCTAACCCTCCCAGGGCGGTTTCCTTATAGCGGTCTTCCATACTTTGCCCTACTTCACCCATAGCTTCAATGCATTCGTCCACCGGAATAACACCACTTACATTGGCCAATGCCATTTGAGCTGAAGAGTTGGCAATGGCCGCCGCACTTGCGTTACGCACCACACAAGGAACTTCAACCAGGCCTGCTACCGGGTCGCAAACCAAGCCGAGCATACATTGAATGGTAATGGCCACAGCGTTAAAGATTTGATCCACAGATCCTTCAAGACAGTACACAATAGCTCCTGAAGCCATAGCCGCTGCACTACCGGTTTCTGCCTGGCATCCTCCTACAGCGCCTGCCAAAGAAGCTCGTTGTTCAATGATAAGCGCAATGCCGGCTCCTATTAGAAGTCCTTCGTAAATTTTTTTATCCTTCAAGCCGTGAATTTCCTGAAGTGTATATAATGTGCCGGGTAGTATCCCAGATGCTCCCGCTGTTGGCGCTGCCACTATCCTGCCCATACAGGAGTTCACTTCTTTAGCTGCAAGCGCTCTCGATATTAGTTTTTGAAATTCCTTCGAAAGTACTGTAGTCGAATGGTTGAATACTTTTTTTGCACCATTGTTTATCATCTCAGACCTTGAGGTCATCTCTTCGGTAAGACCCGTATTCACGGCATCTTTCATTACACCATATGCACGACTTAAACCGTTCCATATGGCATCGTCATCATTTCCTTTTTG
>JBCDHA010000027.1:0-15734 GCA_038750705.1 Bacteroidota bacterium | reverse complement strand
AGACCTATGGGCCCTGCCCCGATAATTACAACATCAAACATTTCCTGTAACCTTTTTTTGATGATTAAGTATTACATACAACAATGATAGGTCAAAAGGTTCAAAACCGACTCATAATAAATAGGTCTTGGTTTGGAAGCGATCTGAGGATCGCTTTCTTTAACTTTATTTGTCCGACAAAACGAAACCATATAAATTTGTCTGACAAATAGGAAGAAAATAGAGGATCATGAAAGGAACATATTTAGGGGAGTTTGAGGAACTGATTTTACTTACAGTTGCGGTTCTGAATGGAGAGGCCTACGGTGTTTCTATAGCCTCAATAATTGAGGAGGAAGCGAACCGATCCGTAACTATTAGCACCATTCATAACGTGTTGTACAGGCTTGAGAAAAAAGGTTTTGTAACGTCAAGATTAGGCGGGGCTACGGCCGAGCGTGGAGGACGTAACAAGCGGCTTTTCTCCATCACCGCCACAGGGCACGAAGCTCTGAATCAATCTAATAAACTTAGAAACCGACTTTGGGGCCTGATGCCTGAACTTAAGTTTTAATGCACAAAAAGAAACCACCGGTATTGGCAGATGCCTTTTTGGAATGGTACTGTTCCAGAGAGTTTATCGATGAGGTTCAAGGAGACCTGCATGAGTGGTTTTACCTACGTGCCAAAAAACAGGGATTCCGGACCGCCCGGCTCATGTACTTCCTGGATGTTGTGCGCTTCCTGAGAAGTTATCGTGTCAAATCAATTGATGAATTCAGTCAAAACTCAAATAATATAGCCATGTTAAAAAACTATCTAACCACGTCATGGAGATCGCTTATTAAGAATAAGGCATTCTCTACTATTAACATTCTTGGCCTCGCGGTAGGCATGTCCTCTTTTCTGCTCATCTCATTGTACGTCACCCACGAACGCAGTTACGACCAATTCCATGAAAATAAGAGTAACCTCTACCGGTTAAAACTAAGCCGCTATAATGACGGCGTACTTAGCACCGAGTGGGCCGCGGGTTGCTCAGCCATAGGTTCCGCTTTGAATAACAACTTTCCGGAGGTCGTTGATTACGTAAGAATGACCCCAAGTAATGCGGTAGTTGCTTATAGAGAGAAGGTATTTCGCGAGGAAAATGCCTACTACGCCTCGGAATCTTTCTTCGAGAACTTTTCGATTCCATTGATAGAAGGAGTAGATTCTTTGGTTCTGGTAAAACCGTACACGGCGGTCATTTCAGTGTCAACGGCAAAGAAATATTTCGGAGATGAAACCGCTATTGGAAAAACATTGAGACACAATGGAGCTCGTGATTTTGAAATTACCGGGATATTCGAAGATGTTCCTGCAAATTCCCACTTCAACATGGACATGTTGTTTTCGTTTGAAACGTTTGTAGATATTGTTGGTGATGAGGTCTACACCGCCTGGGATTGGGATGGTTTCTATAATTATATAAAGCTGGAAGAAGGTACCGACCCCGTAGAGTTTGAATCCAAGATTCCGGACTTTATTCAAAAAGAGCGGGGGGAACAGTTAGCTGAGCAGAATCATATGATTGAATTCGAGCTCCAACCAATAACCGACATCCACCTGACTTCTGATTATATGATGGAGTTTAAACCCAACGGAGATGGACAGGCCACGAATTTTCTTTTTATAATAGCCTTATTCATTATAGCGATTGCCTGGGTCAACTATATTAATCTGGCCACGGCAAAGTCTATGGAGCGATCACGTGAAGTGGGAATACGCAAAGTAATGGGCTCCATGCGTGGTCAGCTCATACGGCAATTTCTGGTCGAGTCATTTTTGTTGAACACTCTGGCACTCGTCTTATCCGTTTTAATTGTTTTTCTCACGTTGCCTTCTTTTAATCAACTCTCAGGACGTGAGTTGGTATTAGATTTTACCAGCCTTGAATTCTGGCTAACCCTAGGGGCGTTACTTTTAACCGGAGCTGTATTTTCAGGTTTGTATCCGGCCTTCGTGCTTTCAGGGTTCAAACCGGTGTCTATTTTAAAAGGGAAATTCATTAACTCTTCAAAAGGCAATTATTTGAGAAAAGGGCTGGTCATTTTCCAGTTTCTCGCTTCCCTGGTATTGATGGTAGGTACACTTACGGTATTCCAACAACTTCGCTTCATGCGAAATCAGGATTTAGGGGTTCAAATTGATCAAACCCTGGTGGTACGCGGACCTAACGTAACCGACTCCTTATATAATAATCGTCTAAATACCTTTAAGCAAACGCTTACTTCTTTTTCGGAGGTGAATAGTATTACAGCTTCCACAGCCGTACCCGGTGCCCAGCCCGACTGGAATGCCGGTGGAATTCGGCTACTTGAACAAGACCAAACGCAAGGTCAACAATATCGTGTAATAGGCGCTGACCATGATTTTGTAGAAGCCTATGGCCTGGAAATGCTAGCTGGGCGCAGGTTCAGCAAAGAGCGCGTTAATGATCAAGCCACTATCCTAATGAATGAGTCTGCCACAAGGTTAATGGGGTTTGATACTATTGAAGAAGCGCTAAATCGCGATGTCTTTTTTTGGTCAGATACCTTTAGGGTCGTGGGTGTTCTTAAGGATTATCATCAGGAGTCACTCAAAAAATCTTTCGAACCACTAATTTTCAGGCTGATCCCGAACGCCTCAAATTTTTATTCGATACGTATCCGATCTAGCGATATTCCCTACCTAATCGATAAGATTGAGGACGAATGGAAGGCCGAATTCCCGGGTAACCCATTTGACTTTTTCTTCCTTGATGATCGTTATGATCAGCAGTATAAGGCGGAGATCCAGTTTGGAAAGGTTTTCGGTCTTTTTGCTGGCTTAGCCATATTCATAGCGTGCCTTGGGTTGTTTGGCCTCGCTTCCTACATGACAGCCCAGAGAACGAAGGAGATAGGAGTGCGCAAAGTGTTGGGGGCTACCTTAGCTAGTGTACTCGCTTTGTTGTCAAAGGATTTTATACAACTGATCCTGATCTCTATTCTGTTTGCTATTCCGGTAGCTTGGTTTGTAATGAGCGACTGGCTGTCCGGCTTTCCCAATCAGATCACGTTGAGTTGGTGGATATTTGCCGCCCCAAGTATTCTGATCTTACTGATCGCCCTTGGAACGGTGACTTTTCAAACGATCAAAGCAGGCCTTTCGAATCCGGTGGATTCGTTGCGACATGAGTGATTCTTAAGAAGATGGTATGCGCTTTAGACGCATACCATCTCTAATATAATGAATACTTAATCTCTGCCTGAAGCTCACTTTTCATCTTCACGCGAGCTATTTGCTGTCTAAGCGAATAAATATCCTCAGAATCCAACGACTCACCAATCGCTTCTTTTAATAAGCTTATGGCTCGGTCGAATTCATGTTTCAATTCGCAGATTTCGGCCTCCATTTTTAAAAGCAGTACCAAATCTGCTCCAGTCAGATCTTTGGTAAATTGGAGCAGCTTGATGGCCTCCTGATACCTCTTAGTTCGGATCATTAACCGCATATAGTTTTCACAAGTCCTTAAATCAAAAGGATCAGCGGCCATTGCTTTGATAAAGTATTCTTCAGCTAATTCAAAGTTTTGGAACTGCTCCAGATATACCTTTCCCATTAAGCAGTTGGCACCGGCGTGCTCGCCCTCATAACTTAAAGCATAGTTCAAGTTTTCTATGGTTTCCTCCAGGCAATAGGGATATTCATCCATTGCCTTTAGAAAATATTGATCTGCTAATGTTAGTGTCATTTTCTTAATTATCTAATCGTCAAATCGATTGAGCCAATCTTGTTTCAGCTTCTTTCGATCGGACTTATATTTTTTGTTTTGATGATTGGGTTTAAAATCAGGTCCTTTGAAGACCCTTACTGGATTTCCTCGCTGTAATTGGTTGTGATTTCCCCATCCTTCTTTCCTATTTTCTTTCACTTCCTGTTGTTTTTTTTCTTCCAACAGAGTGAGTAACCTGCTCCTGGCCTCGTTCTTATTTTGAAGCTGGGAGCGCCCTTGAGAAACAAATACCACTTCCCCAGAGGGTATGTGAGTAGCGCGTACTGCTGTACTTACCTTATTTACATGTTGTCCTCCGGGACCTCCGGATCGGGTAAACTGGTAGCGTATATCCTGATCTCGAATTTGATCTTTTGTTTTATCTCTATTCAATCGATGTACACCGACAAACCAGTTCTTACGTTTATGAAACTTTCGGAATTTGCTTTGTCCGATCCATTGAATAGTACCCACCCAATCTTTCAAGAAAACGTCTAAGCTCTCACCTTGAAGTTTTATTAAGGCCGAGTTTAATGTGCTATTTTCTATTCCTATTTCTCTGTGGATAACCTCCGATCGAAGACCAAAATCAGCCGCTTCCTGAAGTAGCCTTTGGAAACTTCTCTCAGCTCGGAAAGAATTTCATCCCCCTTATTCACCTGTTGTTTTGTCTTTCTTCTGACCTTTCTATTCGAATCCCTCTTTTCCTCTTTTTCTGATGCTGCACCAGTTATGCCTCTTTTTGGGGTTTTCCTTTTTGACCTGCTCATAATTGAAGCTAATTGTTGCTGTAAAATCCTCTTCTCATTTCGACCAACACCGTATTTAACTCATCAAAATCTGGCTGATCAGATAAACTGGAATTTTCATAAGCTTCATTGATTGAATCGATCTTAGCTTCGGCCAGCTCTACAAGCTCTCCATATTGAAATTCACCTTTTTTGATCCTTAAAAGATAATCCCTGTCCTCCCTCCTTATGTTAAGAATTCCACTCTTTCCAATCTCCTCACACATTGTTAACAGCCTAATGGTATGCATCATGTTCTTGGCGTCATAATTTTTTCCATGATCTAAAGTGTTTTGATAGCGTGTGTCATTTCGCTTTTCAACCCACTCCCAATATTCCTTGTAATCCTTACAATATTTCGAGTAAGCAGACTTATTGAAAGACATCATTGCGATTGGCTCGATTCCTTTAGGAACAGAGCTTAATGAAACCTCATTAGCAGTTTCCTTTCTTGCAATTCCTTTAAACGTTGGTTCACCGTAATACAAACCATACATCTCATGCATATGCGGAATTTTTGAAAGGCCGCATTTTGCCTGATCTAAATTGTTTACTTGGAGAAATTCAGTAATAGGAATTGAGCCTTGCTGGTAAGCCACATAGCAAAAGTCTAAAATGTCTTTTCTTTCCTTTTCTACCGGATTTAGAATCTTTTTATTTAGCCCTTTGGCTTTCCGCACTTGAGTCATGGCGTAACCGCCAAAACTATCTTTACATTGCTTTGAAAGCAGATTCATGGTTCTGATCTTTTTAAATACAGGGTGGATCTTTCGAATGGAATCTTCTGGGGTATATAGCAATTCAAGAATGTTAGGGTTACTCTTGGAAAGCAACTCTATAAAACGTCCAAGCTCATAATAAACGATATCATTGGTTTCATTGCTTACCTGCTCCACATAATTCAAACCTAAATAATCATCCTCCGGAAGAATGAATACACCTTTTATATCCACATCTGATTCTGGAGTAGCCAGGCCATATGCGTGACTTCCACTCAAACATTCAAAGACGATGATATCTTTCGAATAAAGTTCTTCCAGCGTCATAACTTCCTTTTCCCCCGCTGGCGGGGGCCAGGGGGTGGAACTTTAGCATTTTTTTCAATCCAATTCCCAATACTATTATAAACCCGGTCTATTTGCTGCAGCACTTCTTCATCAGTATACCGTAAAACCGTGAAACCATGTTTTTCCAGCTCTGCAGTTCTCTTCTGATCGTTAAGAGCAACCGCCTCATAGGTATGCGTGATCCCGTCAACTTCAATAATAAGATTTAACTCCTTACACATAAAATCAGCAATATAGTTTAGCACAGGTCGCTGCCTGCGGAATTGATATCCCTTCATCATCCTTGCTTTCAAAACGTATTTCCATAGACTAGCTTCAGCCTTGGTCATATCCTTTCTCAGGGAATTGGCAAATGGTTGAAGTTTCTTATTGTAATATTTATTGTTTTCGTTACTCATGTAATTGGTGTCTTTCTCCACCCCCTTACCCCCGCCAGCGGGGGACAATTTCTCGATCAAACGCTTTTAACAATTTTTCTATAAAAATCATCTAACTTGTCCATATCTCCATTAGCTGAAGACAAATCATTAGCAATAGCTTCATTTTGCTTGATGGTTTCAATTAAGAACTCATCAATTAATGGTTCTCTTTTATGCAGGTAATCCTCATTTTGTTGAGATTTAATTGTGATAAGTTCTTCAATCTTATCCTGAACTTCTTCAGCAACTACACCAAACATCTTTGGTAGTTCTATAGGTGGAATGCTTTCTTTTTCTCTCACCCACTTCCCTGCAATGGCCGTCCTAAGTGCATAGAAATACTTTTTCAGCTTGACCTTATCAGTTTGCTGGCAGGCATCCAAATACTTCTTTGACATGCTCAAATAATGATGCATGACCGCAATTGGAGAGAAATACTCAGAACACAAACGCTGAATATCATTTAAGAACTTGCTATCATATTGATAAACTATTGGAGACTGTAACCACTCTAGCAAAGGTGGATTTGACTTCCAAAGAAGGCCAAGAGCTTTCTTGATTTCCCAGCCACCAATATCTAAATCATCATTAATAGGAAGGTCAATGGTGTCCTTTTTATCTCTTAATGACAAATGCCATTCCAGATCATGAGCATAGATAAACCGAACATCATAGTCGCTATTTGGAGATGGAAATCCCCATGCCCGGGAACCTGATTCACAGGCGTAGAGGATTTTTACATTGTCATTTAGTTCAATTTCTGCCAGTATTCGTTGTACTGCTATCATCCTTATTCAATTCATTGAAAATTCGATTTAACTCGCTGCTCAATAACTTAAATGATGATTGATCTTTGGAGAAATGATTGAACGTTTCATCAAATAATTTGAACATCTTGCTGAGATACTTTGCTCCCAGCTCCAAATATTCAAGTTCAGGATCATGCTGAACAACTATTGGCTTCATTAAAAACATATGAAGAGGGTTGTCACTAGGAATTAGATTATATCTCGAAATATGATTCCACATATTGTGTGAAGCGGTACTGAATGGTTGATATACCAAATTATAGAAGTCGATACAACCGGCCTCTTCGGCCATTTTCCTTGTATTCAATTCAGACCAACTACCTAGATTTACCTCTGTCAAAAATGTATGACGTTGTGCATTGATCCACATTTCAGTCGTGCGAATAAATGAATCGCCTTCTGGGTCATGCCCATCATTTTTGAGTTGTTTTTTTCGGTGCTCCATAGCCAACTTGGCTTGCCCAAGGCCATGTAATATGAATTTTCTTGAACGTTCTTCCGGACCCTTTAATATCCAAGCAAGATTTATGTAATTATCCGCCATACACCGCAGGATTATTGGAGCCATGTCTCCATTCCATAAATTGGGAGAAGAGGAATAGTTGATGACTATGGACACTTGCCTTGAAAGGATTCCACAAACGACTTCTTTGATTTCTTTCTTTTCCAAATCAATATTCCAATTGTTCCAACGGTCCTGAAGTTCGGAATGTACCTTGTCATGATATCTCGAAATTATCGATGTAAGTTCCCTCTCTATTTGTTCACTTGTCGTCATATTTGGCATGGTTCAAGTTCTATACCCCTTTTCCAAAAGTATTTATTCCAATTTCCGCTAGCACTGATAAAATTCTTTCCAATCATGGCAAATATTGTAGCTCTTACTCCGCTTGCTATTATTCTTGAGTCTAAAGTCTCGGGGTAGTTTTGCAATTCTGGCAGGTTGTCCATTGGCGAACCTTTTACCAACCTCAGTTTGCCCATTACCCCCATGAAATAAAGTACATTACCCATCATAAATGTTGCGGTAGCTCCTTTTTTATCATAAAGATCAAGCAGAATTTCTTTGAGTCCTTGAAGTTTGTCTTTGCTATTGGTGGAACTATCAACCAAAAAAGACAATGGACATTCTGGGTATATAGATACAAAATCGAATAAACCATCTTGGATAGGACCAAGAACACCCCTATGATTAAGTTCTGTCAATATCCTCTTTCGAACAGAATTGTTTAGTAATTCATAAGAGCTGATATAAGAAAAATTATTATTTAAAAGACTCAAAGTACTAGTCAGCCTTACGAGTTCCAAGCCAAGTTCTGTACCTTTTTTAAGTCCATATTTTTTATTGAGAATAGCAATCCATATAAGCTCTGGAATTACATATTGCACATAACTTATCTCTTTTAAGTTAAGATTCATCAAAGGAGGTAAAAGTTTTTTACCCAATCTTGTATGATTTTCGAGAACTCTTTTAGGTGATTTCATAATTATCACAATCTAGGATCCACCGCTTCACTTTCTAAAGCAAGCACTCCGAATACACATTCATGAACCCTCCTAAGCGGTTCCTTCTTTACAAATCGTTCTAAAGACTCTATTCCTAGAGCCAATTCTCTCAATGCGAGAGATCTTTTGCGTCCCAGACTTCTGTTCTTTAACACTTTCATGTTTTCGTCAGTAGTGTATTCCGGGCCATAAATGATCCTTAAGTACTCCTTTCCACGGCATTTAACAGCAGGTTGTACCAATCCTTTCTTTCCATGCGCAATGAATTCAAAGGGCTTAACTACCATGCCCTCCCCTCCTTTTTCAGTGAGTTCCATCCACCAATCAATAGCTGATTGGATCTGATCATTATCACTTAAATCAATCAACTTACAAGGAGTTGCCGTCATGAATGCAGAATCAGACCCACAAATCGCTTTGATGTTTTCCATATGCCACGAATGGTCTTTATCTACGTGCACTTCTCCTTCTGTTGCCAGAATATGAAATGGGGCTAGCTTGAAATCATCCAAACTTGATACAGGCCAACAGTAATTCCTGTAAGCATCCTGGTAGTTTCCAATCATCTCACTCTTTTCTTCATAGCTCTTCAGTAATTGGTCAATACCTTCAAGGTTTCTTTGTTGTGTCAATTCCAATTCTGTCACTACTTCCGTCAAAGCATGAGACGCAGACGAACCAACCGAAGCATACTGATCCTTTAATAAGGCCTGTGCCTTTGCTGACCAGGGCATTAGCTCAGTATCCAAGCATACCCAATCGGTGGTAAACTTTTCCCAGAAGCCTGAGTCAGTTAGTGCCATTTGGACTCGCTGCAAAAAAGCCTTCTCTAATTCTTCATCATTGAAGAAGTTTCTTCCAGTCCTCGTGTAACAAGCTCCGATATTGCCTCCCTCGCTGAGGGCACCGTTTTCAATGCCAAATCGATCATTTGAGGTAGCATCATTTTTACATACTACAACTATCGCTCTTGAACCCATGTGTTTCTCTTCACAGACCACTTTTTGCACTCCTTGACTCTTGAAGTAATTAAGTGCCTCCATTGGATGTTCCAGATACTCTTCCAGCTCACTTGTTTCAGAAGGAGACATAGTAGGTGGCAGATAGATGAGCCACTTTGGGTTCATGGCAAAACGACTCATTACTTCTAATGCAGCTACCGAGTTTTCTTCTCTTAGCGTGACATTATTGCGTAATCGAGTGCTTATGATACGCTTACCAATGACATCATCAATATCCAAAAGGTCATCCAGTTCCTGTTGATGCGTAAGATTGAACTGATTGACTTCCAAAGGCTTTGATGGTTCCGCATAAACTTTCTTGGCATCTACGGATACCAGTTCTTCCTCAGGATATTTGAGTGCCGTCAGTTTTCCTCCAAAAACACATCCAGTATCAATATCTATGGTCTTATTCAACCACTGTGCTTCAGGTACAGGAGTATGGCCGTATACTACCATAGCTCTTCCTCGGTATTCTGCTGCCCAGTTGTATCGTACTGGAAGACCAAATTCATCAGTCTCTCCTGTCGTTTCACCGTACATGCAAAACGACCTAACGGCTCCACTTCCTCGGCCTTGCATTTCTTCTTTCAGTCCGGCATGTGCCACTACTAATTTCCCATCATCGAAAACATAATGGCTTACCAATCCATAAAGGAATTCCTTTGCTTGATTTTTGAACTCGTCCGTTTCTGAAAGAAGTTGTTCCACGGTTTGTTCCAAACCATGTTTGATCTGCACATTTTTACCATTCAGGTACTTTTGTAGCTTCATATCATGGTTGCCAGGCACACAGAATGCTGCACCGCTATTCACCATGCTCATTACCAATTTCAAAACTGAAGGAGAGTCAGGTCCTCTATCTACTAAGTCACCTACAAATACAGCCCTTCGTTCACCTGGAGGACTCACCTTGAATCCATAGTTGTTATTGTTGTAATCAACTCTTTCAATTCTGTAATCAAGCTTTCCCAACAACATAGCAAGCTCGTCAAAACAGCCATGAACGTCTCCAATAATGTCAAATGGCCCTGTTTGATCCTTTTTATTGTTATATAGCTTATCCCTGTTGATGGATGTAATGGCATCTATTTCTTCAACCGATTTCAAGACATAGATGTGTCTGAATCCTTCTCTTTTCAGGTTCTTAATAGACCGCTTCAATTGAGAGCGTTGCTGTCTTATCACATGCTTGCCAAAATCTCTATCAGGTCTATTGTTGTTCCGCTCTTGACATTCTTTTTCTGGAACATCCAAGACGATAGCTACCGGTCGGCAGTGATATTCACGAGCTAGTTGCACAAGCGGTCGTCTAGCTTCAGTTTGAACATTCGTTGCATCGACGACTGTCAGTAGACCATTCTTCAACCTTTTACCAGCTATGTAATGCAGTAGATCAAATGCATCATCAGTGGATGTCTGATCATTTTCATCATCAGAAACGATTGCTCTGCATCGATCAGAAGACAATACTTCTGTCTCTTTAAATAGTCGTTTTGCGAATGTTGACTTCCCAGAACCTGAGATTCCAACAAGAACAACGAGTGACAATTCTGGTATTTTGATTTCGTTTGAATTCATATGTCATCTAGTCCATCAAGGACCTCATTTATAAACTTATTCTCATTTTTATCTTGAACTACCCATAAGTGATATTCCTTTTTTAAGGACTTATGGAAGAGTTCACCATTTTCGATTTTCCCAATTATTGGGAATCCCTCGTTATCATAAATGGATAAGAGTCTTGCTATTTCGGTGGTGATGAAACCTTTGAAATCAATTCCATCAAAAATTCCTATCTCCACACCTTGGTTGAGTCTTGGAATGACTTCTTGCTCAAAGAATCGCTTCTTTCGCTTGCCGGTGCTATAGATGAAGAAGTATGAGTAGTCATTTTGGTTTAGCCACCGTCTTAACCTTCGTTTTGACCTTGCATCTTGTAAAAGCGCAAAAGGAATAGCAAAAACTACTGCCACCAGTATGAGAGGTAGTAATAGAATGCCAATTGCAATTGATGCTATATTTCCTAGTTTCCTTTTCACGTACTTTTCTTAAATACTGCCATCTGAGAAGGCGTTCCAACGTTTTCTGACGCTGACCCAACAGGCTTAATCATTGCACTATAACCATGGTTCTCGCACACTTTATCAACCCACTCTTTGAATTCAGCTCTTGTCCATTCAAATCGGTGATCTGTATGTCTGAACTGATCAGTTTCCATAGACTCAAACAGCTGATTGTATTCCTGATTTGGCGTTGTTAGGACTACTGTATTTGGCTTTGCAAATTCAAATACCACTCGCTCAAATGACTTCAACCGATCTAAGTCCATATGCTCTATTACCTCTACAATAGCAGCAGCATCAAAACCCTCTAGTCGTTTGTCTCTATAGGTCAATGCTCCTTGAATCAATTCGATTCGTTCCTTTTGTTTCGGAGGCATTTCCTTGTAATGAAGTCTTTCAACAGCCTTTTCAAGAGTTCTAAAAGACACATCCATTCCCAAAATTTTAGTGAACTGTTTCTCTTTCAGCAGCAGCTTTATGAGCTTACCTTCTCCGCAACCAAGATCTATTACTCTTTCAGCACCAGCCTTTTTCAGTTCCTCCAATGCTAATTTTAATCGTTGATTATGAAGACTTTCCTTCTTTTGGTCTACTTCTCTTTCTGAACCCTCCAGTGTTTCTTTCTCAACATCACTAGTACTTTCTTCCCGGATGGAATCGTAGATTCCTTCCGGTTCTATTAGTCTATCTAAAGCATTTCGAGTAAGACCTCCGATTCCTTTTAAGTATCTCTTTGTGATCTGCTCTTTCTCCGGATGAGATCCTAACCAACCTTGCCCCTTCTGTAGCAACTTCTCGACCTCTGACTGACTTACCCAATAATGTTTGTTCGTATCAAGTACAGGAATAAGTACATACAAATGAGAAAGTAAGTCCTTGACTTTTTGAGATCTTTTTAGGATTACTGTGAAGTATCGGCTATCTCCCCATTCACTGAACTTTCCATCTAGTTGATGTCTTGTTAGTTCTACAGAGTAACCTAAGGGTTCGAACAGCTTTCTGATCAAAAGCTCTCCTCCTTTTGGTGCTGGCAATACTGCAATCTTTGCCTCAAATGGCATCACTTCATCAACCAGTTCAGGCTTTTGCTTACAAGTGCCATTCATTGCAGTATTGAAGGCTTTAGAAATGGCAACACTCATATACGAGGAAGCTACATATGGTCTGTCATTTACATAATGACCCAATGCGAAATCGTTGTCATTTCCTTTACTATTCTTGACAAGATCTATTGGATTGATGTCTAATAGTAAGCAAACAGAACATTCCTGATTATCAGCTTTTGGATAAAACACATGAGCCTTTCCAGCAGGTAAATCCACAGCTTGCAACCTATCCGGATGCTTATGTAGTAAGAAACTTAAATCTCTTGCTGATGCTCTTTCAGTCGACCTTCCAGGCGGCCTATTTGTAGATATTTTTAATAGCATAATTCAACTTCAATACCGCTAAGTAAAACACAAGCTGCGCAATCTTTTTGCGTAGTAAAATCTATTTCCAGAATTCCCACCATTTCTTTGACTTCACCGTGTTTCTCCTCTTAACCTCTGACCAAGTTGGTAATGCGATGTAGGACTTCTTGAACTTGGATTTGAATTCTATTAAGTCTTTGCTTTTTGACTTTTGCATCCAATCAGAAAGCTCTTCCAGAAGTTGGCTCGCTTCGATATGAATAATATCCAATAGCTTCTGTCTATCCCATCCTAAGTATTCAGACTCCTCCAAGTCAAAGACGGCATAACCTAAATGGTTCAAAAATGAGTATCCATCCTCAGATAAATCTCTGAAATCCCACAGTATTCGTTCTGGTTCGCTACGCCCATTTTGAAGCATTTTAAGGTTGGCTAATATTTTCCAGTTAGTGAACTCTTCTTGGTTGTAGTACTCAATAAACTTTCTATTGAATTCATAGTTAGCACCTTTCTGATTGTAGTTAAAACTGAACAATTCTAATACAAGGTCTTCATCCATGCGTTCGGATAGATCATTTTGCTTGTATAGCCATTCTTCAAACTCTTGAAGTTCTATTTCTTTCTCTATAGTTCTGAATATCTTGTTTTTCAAGTTTTCCATGACCATCTATTTTACTGATGATCCAAAACTGCCAAGCAAGTACGCAACCTTTTTGCGCAGTAAGAATAAATTTCTATTTTGTTGCAAATTCTTTGTATATGCCAGTAAATAGGAATGCGTTAATCCGATACAATACCATTGATAAGTGTCTTAGAAACAAGTATCGTCATTGGACCTTAGATGACTTGATTGAAGCTTGTTCAGATGCACTGTATGAATATGAAGGGATTGACAAGGGAGTTAGCAAGCGTACCGTACAGCTGGATATCCAGATGATGCGAAGCGATAAGTTGGGATACAATGCGCCCATCGTTGTTGAGGACAAGAAGTACTACAAATATTCAGATTCACATTACTCAATCACCAACAATCCTCTTACAGACAATGACTTAAACAAACTCAATGAAGTAGTTGATATCTTAAGGCAATTCAAAGGGTTCTCCCATTTTCAAGAAATGACAGGAATGATTCAACGTTTGGAAGATAAAGTTCATTCCGCTCGCACAAAGCAAAAATCCATTGTTCACTTAGAGACAAATGAGAAGCTTAGAGGTATTGAGCATATCGATGTTATTTATCAAGCAGTTCACAAAAAGGGAGTACTGAATCTCTTATACCAATCATTCAAGGCTAGACAACCTAATACCATCCACTTTCACCCATACCTATTGAAAGAATACAGAAATCGGTGGTTTGTTTTAGGACGAAGAAGTGCAAAAGAACCACTAGTAACACTGGCCTTAGACCGAATCAAAGAGATTTCAATTGCAGAGAACATTGAGTATGTTGAGAATCATGATTTTGATGCGGAGAATCACTTTGAGCACGTTATTGGAGTCACAGTCGAGCAAGGAAAAAGACCTCAAAAAGTTCATCTTAAAGTTGACCGAAAGAATGCTCCGTATGTTATCACTAAACCATTACATCCTTCACAAGAGGTAATTGCCAAATCCAAACTGGGGATTGAGATCACAATCCAGGTTCAGCTGAATTATGAATTAGAAAGAGAAATTTTAGGATTTGGAGATTCGGTTGAAGTAGTATCACCACTCAAACTCAGAGAAAGATTACAGAACAAATTAAATAGAGCTTTACAAGCTTATATGAAATGACAAATCATTTCTATATTACCACCTTATAAATAGACTTTCATGCTTGAAAACATCTTCACACTACTAATGCTAATCCTCCTACAAGCTGTATTAGGATTTGATAACCTTCTCTACATCTCTCTAGAATCTAAAAGAGCGCCTTTGGATCAGCAGAAAAGAGTGAGAACCCTGGGAATTGCTATAGCCATAGTTCTTCGTATAGTCTTACTTTTCGTACTTATCAATGTGATAGAATATTTTCAGGACCCGATTTTCAACATGAACATAGACGGTATTCTACATGGCTCTGTAAATGTACACGCACTTATTGTGTTGTTTGGTGGGGCGTTTATCTTATACACCGCTGTGAAGGAAATCTGGCATCTGGTCTATTTCGATGAAAACGAAGAAAGTCAACAACAAAAAGCATCTGTCAATAAGGTAATTATGATGATCGTGCTTATGAACCTGATATTTTCATTCGATTCCATATTAAGCGCTATGGCGCTAAGTGATGTGTTTTGGGTAATGGCCAGCGCTATAATTATCAGTGGCATCTTGATGATTTGGCTTTCTGACGGTGTATCTAAATTCCTGTCTAAGAACAGGCTCTACGAGATATTAGGACTTTTTATTCTATTCCTGGTAGGCGTTATGCTGCTTTCCGAAGGGGGGCACCTGGCACATCTGGAAATATTTGGGAATCCAATTACACCTATGAGTAAAACCACGTTTTATTTTGTGATCTTCATTCTTGTGTTGGTTGATCTGGTTCAGGGAAAGTACCAAAAGAAGCTGTTGAGTTCGCGTTAGTTCCTCCCAACATTGATTATACGGCTAAAGGAGACGTTACAGATAGTCTAAGTTTTGATCTCTCAAAGGCATTCCATGATGTACTATTCACGAACACTAGGATTTATTGGAGATCACTCCAGGCAGCACTTTTTATACTTCTGCCCACTACCGCATGGACAAGGGTCATTTCTGCCAATCTCCTTTTTAGGTAAAGGGTTGGAGTCCAGAACTTCGGTCATATCTTGTCGGAAGGTTTTTGACAGATGGTTGTAGAGCTTAGGATGCTTTTTCTTCAACAGGTGTGGCCGTTCGAAGAAATACTCGCTGGCTAATGCAAAAAACTCCTGACGATTTGTAGT
>JBCDHA010000026.1:0-15796 GCA_038750705.1 Bacteroidota bacterium | reverse complement strand
ATGTCCAACGCTTGCCCAAAACCCTGCTGTTCTGATGCTGGAGGTTTCATTTCTCTATCTTCTACCCATTGGCCGCTATTCCCATCACGTTGGTATGAGTATGCAGCACCTACGAAGTCATCATCTCCTGGAGCACCTATTAGCGCCTTGTCCTCGTACATGGCCACGGCAACTCCAAACCTCTGTAGTTGTTCACCTTCTATTTTTTGTACCTCTGACCAGGTATTGCCATTCAATTCAAAAAAATAGGCAGCATTTTCGAATTCTGTACCTACCAATGCATATCCTTCGGAAGAAATGGCTACATCAAACCCAAATTTATCCTGATTACCCCTGTCCGCAGCTACAATTTTCTGCATGAACTCCCAGTTTCCTGAACTTTCTAACCTATAAATAAAGGCTGCTCCGGCACGGTCAATATCATTTTGACCACCTGCGTCAGTCTCATTAAAGGGCGAGCCCACGATGGCATAATTGTCGGCCATATCCAGTGAAAATGGGTCGTTCAGTTGAGGCGGAGACTGTATCCATTCTTGTGCCGTAACCGGGGTCGCCAAAATAAAAAATATGAACAGCAAGGCATTTTGACACTTTATTAGTCTTTGGTTTATGAGGTATTTTGTGGTTAGTATCGACACGTTTTTCATGGGAATATCTTTATATGTTGAGTTGCTAATCATCTTCGTAGTACTCAATCCAACAGCCAAATGCCTTCAATTGGGGTCAGCTGTAGCTCCGCTTACAGGTAATACACTTGCTCGTATCGCAGAATCGCTAACTCCTATTAGGTCAAAATCATTGGGAGCCAGGTTTACCGTGGTAGTATCTTCCAAATCCTCCATGGCAGGGCTGACATCGGCAGTTTCGTCATCGCTGCAGGCACTTATGCAGAGCAGGGAAAATATATTGGCACTTAGAAATAAGCTCAAGTCAAATCTTTGCTTTATGATCTGCACATTCATGTTTTTCTAGTTAAGTTGAAAATTGTAGATCAATCCAGTACCCATACACCGGGTAGACTGGTAAGCCCCGAGTCTCGACCCCCTATTACAAATACCTTATCCTTAAAAACATCCGCAGTGTGGACAATACGTGGAGTGAAATTTGAGTTAGTTGTATTCTTAACCCAGGTTGTACCATTAATGGAAGACCATATCTCATTGGTACCGCTCCCGGCCACAATCCACATCCTACCATCAAGCGTAAAGGAATCAAAAGCACTTCTCGCAGAGAATTCAGCATGTTCGACTGCTCTTGACCATGTTTTACCCTCAGCAGAAAACCAGACATCATTAAGAGCACCTTCATCGCTATCACCACCAATCAACCATAGCTTGTTGTCAAAAACAAGGGTTGAGAAAGCAGAACGTTTTATAAAAGGTGCATTAGCTGTTATCTGTGTCCAGTCAACTCCATTTGAAGAAGCCCATATATCACCAAACCTATTAGCTTGCTGGTCTCGGCCGCCAATAAGCCAAAGCTTGTCATCAAAAACCACGACCATATGACCCGTCCGCGCTCCATAAGGGGCTGCCTTTTGGGCCAACTGCCAGGTTGTTCCATCATTGGACGACCATATGCCTGTAGGCCAATCTCCGAAACTTGAACCTCCTATGAGCCAAAGTTTATTATCAAAAGTAACAAGCTGATGACCATTCCTGCTCACGAAAGGAGCCTCCAAATTTTCCAGTGAGACTTCCCAGGTAACCCCGTCCTTTGAAAACCATACATCATTCTGATTGCCATTGCCGAATATAAAGCCTCCGACCAACCACAGCCTATCTTTGAAGACTGTGGTGGCATGTGACTGACGGGCCGGAAGCTGTGTATCTGTAGCCTCACCCGGAATATTAAGGCCACGTGTAGTGAAGCTGTAAACTTCACTATCTCTGTTATTTCCTTCACCATCACTCGCTCTTATTTTCCAACGGTAGGCGCTCTGCAAAAGCAGACGATCAGAAAGTTCATAAGTGAGATCTTGAAGTCCATCTTTAATCACTGTAGTAGGTTGGGTAAGCGTATCCAATAGAAGGGAGTAGGTTACAGCGTCCCCATCAGGGTCTTCAGCTGCGCCCCAACTAAATGTAGGAAGCAAGCTAACCCCTAAGGCGTTATTTGTTACTCCTATAAGGTTGAAATCATTAGGAGGAAGATTGACGTTGGTTGTATCTTCCATGTTGTCGTCATTAGGAACTGCTTCATTTTCATCATTACAACTTGTAAGTAGCCAACATACAAACAATGCCTTGAGTACAATTTGAATCTTTTCCATCATCACTGAAGTTCAGTGTAAATGTAATTCGGTAGTGATTTTAGGTGCCCGAGATATGTAACAGAATACTCAAGAAATGTAACAGGCCAGTTTTAAGAGGGCTGTTTAGTACTTAAATATTCAGAAGGAGTTTTTTTGAATGTTTCCTTGAAGCATTTCATAAAATAGGAGGGTGTATTAAAACCAACGGCATAGGCAACTTCATTAACAGTAGCATCTGAAGTTTCAAGGATATGAATCGCTTGCTGTAAACGTTGGGATCTGATAAAGGCTGTAGTGGATAGCCCCGTATAAGCGAGAAGCTTCCGGTGTAGTTGCATTCTGCTCATATTCACCATCTTACTGAAAGTGGTAGCATTAAAGTCTGAATTACTCAATTCACTGTCCATTACCTCCTTCACTTTGTTAAGAAAAATCTCATCAGTAGAAGTGAGTGCTATTTTATGGGGTTTAAGCAGAAATTCATTTCGATACTTCTCATGCAGTACTCGCCTTAGATCAATGAGGTTAGTAATGTGCTGTTCCAGTATAGCCACTTTAAATGGTTTGGTCAGAAACACATCGGCTCCTGAAAAAAGTCCCTTCAATTCATGCTCCTCGGAGGCTCCGGCTGTCAAAAGAATGACAGGGATATGACTTGTACGTTCATCTGTTTTAAGTTTATTGCATAATTCAACACCATCCATTAGAGGCATTCTTATATCCGAGAGAACTATATCCGGCACATATTTAAACGCTGTTTTTAAAGCTTTTTCACCATTCTCTGCCTCCAGAATTTGATATTTTTCGCGCATCGATTGCTTTACGAAATCCCGTATTTCAGCTAAATCGTCTGCTATTAATAAAATGGGGAGTTCACTCTGGTGATTCTCAGGATCCGTATTAATGGATGGTTGATGATACTCCTCTTTTTCTACTTCAAATGATTGATCATTTTGTGCTATATCCTCAGCTTTAAATGCATCATATTGGTAGGGTAAGTGAACGCTGAATGTTATGACTGATTCATTTTCTATGCTACCGGTTATATTTCCACCATAGAATTGAGTCAGTTCTTTTACCAATGCCAGGCCCACACCTATTCCTTCCGAGTATTCATCGCGCTGATAAAACCGGGTGAACATTTTTTCCAGATCTAACTCAGATACATCCCGTGCTGTGTTTTTTACCTCAATATTTACATGGTCTGAACTCCTAGTCGCCTTGAATTCACAAAAACCACCTTCTGGGGAATACTTAAAAGCATTTGAGAGAAGGTTGCTTACTATTTTTTCCATAATATCAGGATCGTACCATACCTCATCAAGCGTTACGATATCTGCAGCATAGCGCATTTCTTTTAGGTTCGCATGATAGTCAAAGGAATGGGCTAACATCTGCAAGAATTTACCCAAGTCTCCCTTGATAACATTCAGTCTCAAATTACCATTTTCCAGCTTCGCCAATTGTAAAAGCTGATCTACCAGTGAAATCAAACGGTTCGCATTCCGCTTAATGGTAGTAAAGTTATTTCTGTCATGATTAGACAGACCTTTGCTTTTCAATTTCATTTCAATGGGTCCTGAAATGAGGGTAAGAGGTGTTTTAAACTCATGGGCAATATCTGTGTAAAGCTGCGACTTGAAATCATTAAGTTTTTTCAAGCGTTCCGCCTCTAACCTATTTAATTGTAATTCAGCCTGCATTTGCCATCTCGACTTGAGATATCTATACAATACCAATAGTAATACGACCGATAAAATGACATATACCGCTTTAGCAAAGTGGCTATAATACCAAGGTGGGGCTATATAAATGTTTATCTGACGGCCTTCGCTATCATCTACAATGCCATCATACACGGCCTTCACTTTTAAAGTATGATTACCATAGGGCACATTGGTGAAATAGGCTTTTTGTAAATCAGTTACTTTCCAGGCTTCATTATCAAGTGAGTAGTAATAGTCTATTTTATCTGCGTGGATAAAGTCCAAGGCAGAAAAACTCACCGAAAAATCATTCTGATTGGCTGATAATGAGATCTCACTTAAAAAGGGTGACTGCAAAGCTGAAAACAAATTGCTTTTTTCTCCATTTACCTGGATTCCAGTCAGAATAGGGATGTTATTGTCATAATTGTAAAAAGGTAAGGTGAGATCTATTTGCTGTATTCCCTCGTCTGTGCCAAAATACATATGCTGTTTGACATTATCATAATAGCCGGACCCGTATAGAAAAGCATTAGATATGAGGCCATCATTTTTGATAAAGTGGCGCATAGATCCGTCTACTTGGTTTAGCACATAGATGCCGTCATTAATAGTGGTGATCCACAAATTTTTTGAACCGTCCTTTCGGATGGTCATTATCTTTTTATCGAACAACCTACCCTGATAATATAATCTTTGGAAGCTGTTATCTTTTTCATTGTAAGAGACCACACCCACATCAGTTCCAAACCAAATGGCGCCAAAGTCATCTTCTTCAATGGTTAAAATAAGGTTACTGGTTATTGAATTGCTATTACCTTCCTCATACGTATAATGAATGATGTTTTCATCGATGCGATCTAGTGAATTAAGGGATACATTTTTTAACATGTATATGCCATACGCTGAGGTGATTATCCAAAGTCGATCCCGTGAGTCTATGAATAAGTTGGTTATATTTTGTTCCCTGTTATTCTCCTTATTATTAAGCGAGAAACGCTTCAATAGTTTGTCGTTTTTGTCGAAAACAAATAGCCCCTCCCATGAACCAACCCATAACCTGTTATGTCGATCTCGTTCTAAACCCAGTACGGCAAGCCTTTTGAGCGAGTCTTCAGAAAGAGGTATTTTCTTATCCCACTGATCATTTACGAATCTATGTACCTGGGCATTTCTGGCGCTGGTAAGGATCGTATCACCATATTGAGCCAACGAAAGAATTGGTTTTTGATCATGTATGAGATCAATGGAACGGCCGCTTACTTTATACAGCCCCGTATCTCCGCCCACATACAGTGCGCCATTCTTTATGATCCGCCTTGCATGAAGCTGAATATGTTGGCCCAAGAAAGCTGGATTGTAACGTTTTTGTCTAAATAAGCCTTTATCTGTACCCACCCATAAACTCCCCTGCTTGTCATTGAAAATAGTTTGTATGCGCTTATTCGATAGATCCAGATCTGTCATAATTTCGATTAACTCAAAATTTTTTGGGTTAAACTTGAAAATCGCTGAGCTAGTTGCCATTAAATAGCTTTCTTTTCCATCACGCAACACGTCGATAATTTTTTGATGGATAGGCATTTCTTTTTGAATTCTTCCATCTTTGAATAAGACCAACTTATCCTCCAATCCCACCAAAACACCCAACTCTAGTATGTATTCTAACAAGTGAATAGGTGTATCAAATTCATATAGCGGTGTTATCCGTTGATTCGAAATATGATAAGCGAAAAGCTTATTTTTTGATATTTCAAGCCAAATCGTATCTTCATGAGCGGTGAAGGAAGAGTTGAAGGCGCCTATGCCCAAATTATAATGGCTATTGTCCGTTCTATTAAAAATAGAGAAACCAGCTTCGCTGGCACCAAAAATCTGACCTCCATCCAAGGGTAAGATCTGCGCGATGAGCTTTCCTTTAAATCCATTCACCGTGTCATTCGCGAAATTTATAAAGTCCATGGTCCTAGGCGAAAACTTGGTTATTCCACCTCCATAGGTACCAATCCAGAAGTTGTTATCCATGTCTTGTGCCATGGTACGTACCCAATTGGCGGCGAGCGATTGCTTGTCATCGGGTAAGTTTCTTAGCACCTCAAACTGATAACCATCATACCTGCACAGGCCATCCTGTGTACCTACCCAAATGAAGCCCATGCTATCTTGGAGAATAGTGGATACCCAATTATTCGTTAGCCCTTTTTCTAAGGCCACAAATGATATTGGTTTCTGCGCTTTCAAGAAAGCGCCACTAAGAATTAGTAACAGAAGTGAGAGCGCTATTTTCATTAGTCCTGTTTTAAGCCAACCAGAACCAGCATAAACAAAAGCTACCTTTCACATTTTTTGAATTAAGCAAAAGCGTATTTTACTCATGAAAATAAATAAATACAACTATAATTCAGCAATAAAATGATCCACGCTAATTATTAATCAGGCGTGGATCATCATTGTTTATCGGCTAGCTAATTTCATATCCCTTGTATTTTTCTGCACGGCAATAGCAGAAAACATACTTAAGATATATGACATGGCATAAAAGCCCTTTTCACTTAAGGTTAGCTCTGCGTTCCACAGGCCAATGATCAACAATAAAATTGCGGTTATGGTAGAAAACCAACTTAATCCGTAATATATCTCGGTTACCGGAATCCCTTCAAGCTTGTCACGCACACTCTTTTGTACTGAAACCACAGAAAAAAGTCCAAACAACATAATGGTGAAATAGTAGCCTTTTTCACTCAATAACATATCAGCATTCCATAAGCCAATAAAGTAGGCCGTAATACCCGCGATCAGTGTAGTCCAGGATGCACCAATAAATGCATTTGAAGGCTTAGCAGCGTTCAGCTCTTTTTTAGTAGAATATTTTACTTCCTTGTTTTCTTTAATCTCGACCATGGTTATTAACGTTTGATTATGAAAGCAAAGTTGGGATGCCTCTCTGAGCTGTGCATTTACATATGTAAAGAAATGATCTACTCTTTTTTAGCCCGAATCCTACTTAACTGGGTGGGCGTAATGCCTAAATAAGAGGCAATATGATATTGTGCAATCTGGTTTTCCAGGCCGGGGTGCTCCTGCTGGAAAAGAGCATATCTCTCAGAGGCATCATTCATCACTAGCGATATTTCTCGTTTTTCCTTTTTCACGAAAAAGTCTTCGGCTATTGTGCGGTTCAGCCTTTCTATCATAGGATGCTGTTCATACAGTTCGAGTATCTTCCGGAAATCCGCCTCTACCATTTCGCAATCGGTCAGGCATTCGACATTGATCTGATTTTTTTCTTTAGTGATCAATGAAGTATACGCTCCGACAATAGCCGGGTTAGAAAAGAATATCTTATTGAATTGCTCACCTTCCGGATTTTGATAATAAGCCCTGAGCAATCCGCTTTCTACAAATGCCAACTTCTTCGCAGTTTGCCCGGATATGGCATAGTGTTCCCCTTTCGCCAGGTTTACGGGCTTAAATAAATCCAGCAATACCTGAAGTGATTCCTCCGGCACCGGTGTGAATTGTAAAAGGTAAGATTTAAACGACGTCATGACTCAAAAAACTTCTCCATGTGTTTTACTCATCAAGTAGTTTGCCATTGGTTTTACATTATTGCAAATGGCAACCGCTGTATTTGACAACCATGGGGCACCAAATAACTTCTGTATTTGCCTGCCGGTGCGCAACCGGTTTTTAAACATAATGTTCCATCGGTGAGCGTACTCCTTCTCCATGGCTACTCTATTCAACACCCCTTTAGAACTATGCTTCATGACGGTTTCTGCGGCTATCTTTCCGGAGTGGATAGCAATGGCCATTCCATTACCACAGAGTGGGGTGATCATGCCTGCCGCATCTCCACACATGAGAATATGTTTTTCTACAGGAGCTTTAGTCTCAAATGAAATTTCATTGATTACTTCAGGCTTATCGAATAAAAAGGTGGCTCTTGAAAATATTTTTTCAAGAAATGGATTTTGTGCAAGAACAGTTTCTTCCATTTTTTCAATTGTACCAGAATCTTTCAGGTTTTTTCTCTCCCCAAGATAGCAGAGGTTGTACACATTGTTTTCTACTCTGTTAATACCACAGTAACCCCCGGTAAAATTATGAAGCGCTACAGTGGATGGCTCATGCTGGTCATACTCAATGTGATATTTCACTCCAATGTAAGGGGAACGTTTCTTAATAAAACCTCGGTCAAGGCTCTTATCAAGTACTGAGCGCTTGCCAAAAGCGCCCAGCACGATACCTGCCTCGTATTTCCTTTTGGTAGTATATATTTCAAAATGATCTTTTTGAAAACTAAGATCTATTACTTTTTGATGAATAATATCGACCCCTGAATCAAGCGCCTCTCCTGCCAGAAAATGATCCAAAGCATACCTGCTTACACCAAAACCTCCCAGATCTAGGGGCATTTGCGCTGTTTTACCATTTACTGAAGTGAGCTGAAATTTAGAAATATCGGCCGCAGTTATATCTGGGAAAAGGCCATTTTCCTTTAAAAAAGGTCTTACCTCATTAGAAATGTATTCGCCACAAACTCGATGGAAAGGGTACTTCTTGCGTTCAAAAAGCTTTACCCCAAAGCCTTTTCTGCTTAATAAGATAGATGCTACCAACCCGGCAAGACCTCCTCCTATAACTGTAATCTGACGCATCTAAAAAAAATTTTAAAATACCTGTCACCAAATATCAACAAACAGGATAAACTAACGTTTATAGCTTTTACAAAACAATGTAAGATATGCCGGCTTTAAGTTCTAAAACATCGGATCCTGTTAATGTATTTTTGATTGGGAATAACCCTACAGACCTGGGTTGGATTTATAAAATGCTTAAGTCCATTAAAAACCGGACATTCAGAACAGAAATACACTTCGATCTGAGCAACGTTTTGAAAAAAATCTCGCAGTTCAATCCGGCATGTATTGTAATTGACGACAATCTCGAAAGGCTAAAACTTATTAAGTTGGTCAGCAGCCTAAAAAATCATGTAAGAACCAGGCATATTCCAATTACCGTTATCAAAAATTCCAATTATAACGAGCCTGCCATCCAGGAAGCTCAGGATTTTCTGCTTAAAGATTCGTTGACTTCTGACACCTTATATCGTTCAATTTTTAATTCAATAAGGTTTAAAAGAATGCAGAGGTACTTAACAGTTAACTATAAGCAAAAGAAAAATAAGTTAAATCAATTCTTTAGGCGCTAAATCTGTTTAGCAAGGCGAAAAGAATTTGCATAGAATTCATCTCCACGCCTTACACGAATTTTAAGCTTTTTATTTTCCTTGGCATTAAGGAAGGCAATAATATTAGATAAGGTCATATTCTTAGCGCTTATATTGTTAATAGAAACTATTCTGTCCCCCTTTTTAAATCCGGCCGCCTCTCCCGGTGATTTCTCTCTGACGGCAACAATTTCATAGTCAACCAAAGCGCTCCCCTTAGCCTTAACAACTAAGCCGCTTAAATTATAGGTGAAATCCTTTTTAAAAGATCTTCCTTTTTTAATATAAATTTTTTCCTGTGGAAAGTTAAAAATGATTTTAAATCTATTGAGAATTTCGCCCCCTATGGATCCATTTCTAAATACACTGGTGCTTTTTATGCTATCGAGAACATGATCTTCCTGAGGAAAAGTAGCAATCAAATCATCCCAATGCTTATCTCCTATTTCAAACCGCGCCAGGCGTGCTATTTTGCCTTTAAGAATGCCCCCAAGACCGCGACCGAGGGTGCTATTAATGTGGTTTTCAGGTACAAAAAGGTTTGGATCGCTGCTCTCTTCAAGGAATAGTCCGTGACTGGCACCGGAATCAATCATAAGTTTAAGATTCAACTGACTTCCATCATTGTAAACTACCTGGCCTCTTATGTAAGGCTTGGTATCTTCTACAGTAATTGGTATCTCATCATAGCCACGTTTTTTCTTAAAAAACTCAGGTGTGGTAAGGGTTAATATTTTTGTGTCATAGTTTACTTCTACTATAAATCTGCTGAAAACTTCATACCCTAATATACCATTGACATTTACACCTAAATAGTTTCTTAGCTCAAGGTAGTCTTCTTCTAAAACCAGCATTGAATGACCCTTACCCTTTATCGCCGGAGGCAGTGTCAGTGATACACCACTCGTTACATATGCCTCCACAAGCTTGTCCCCTCCGAGCCCGGCTATGGTATATTTCCTGCTGTAGCTAAGGTTAAGAATATCACTGTATGCCTTCTCGGTTAAAATGGTAGTTCTGACTCCGGTGTCCAATACAAATTTCAGAGGTAGTTGATTATTTAAAATGACCGGAATTACAATGAGGTTGCTATATACCTCGAATGGTATTTTTACCTTTTTTGCATCGCCTACAATGTGAAAGCCCAGCGTTTGATTTTGACATTGTACAAACGCAATGGGCAGGATAAATACCAAAATAAAAAGAACAACTCGGCAAATTCGAACCATAAAGAACCTTCAGTAATAAAATTTAGGAAATTTTAATCAATAGTTTTATTCCACCAACATAATTTCATCCTGGCCCAAATCAAATCATCCAATTTGGGTGATTTTTTATGCTTTTATGTCTTTTTAAGCTTATCCCAGATTGAAAAGTCTCCAAATTCATAATTCTTCAGCTGGTCTACTGCCGTATTTATTTCCTTAATCTCAAGGACCAACTCTCGGTTTTGAGGTCTCAGAAAGTTGCATTCTACCATATGGTCTAATTGATTTAGGAGACCATCATAGTAGCCATTGACATTCAGTAAGGCCACAGGTTTTCTGATGAGTTCCAGCTGTACCCATGTCAGAATTTCTGCAAGCTCCTCTAACGTGCCAAAACCACCAGGCATCGCTATAAAGCCATCTGCCAAAAACGCCATTTTCTGCTTCCTGACATGCATTGATTCTACCACATGCATCTCTGTCAACCCGGTATGACCTACTTCCTTTTCCATTAAGAAATCAGGAATAACACCAATGGCCTTACCTCCATGAGCCAGAACTTCATCAGCAATGGCACCCATTAAGCCAACTTTTCCTCCCCCAAAAATGAGTTGGATATGGTTACTTGCAAGCTGCCGGCCAAGCGATTTTGCCGCTTCTACAAAACGTGGATCGTTACCTGTACCGGAGCCACAAAAGACACAAATATTCTTCATAAATTAGAATTGAATTATTTGCTAATTAATCAAATAACTATGCAGCGAACAAATGTAAGTACAGGAGCAGAATGGGAGAATAAAGTGGGCTATTCCAGGGCCACCAGAATTGGTAATCAAATTGAAGTATCGGGAACCGTGGCTATAGAGGACGGAAAACCGGCATACATTGATGACGCCTATGGGCAGACAAAATGCATCCTGAACATAATAGAAAAGAGCGTTAAGAAATTAGGCGCGGAACTTAGTGATGTAATCCGTACAAGAATATACGTAACCGACATTAGTAAGTGGAATGAAGTGGGAAAAGCTCATGGCGAATACTTCACCAACATAAAACCGGCCACTTCTATGGTGGAGGTAAGTAATCTGATCAAGCCGGAATTCCTGGTAGAAATTGAAGCTACAGCAATGACTAATCCGTAGAACCGTCAATATCATGCTTATTGTCGCTAAACAATTTATTAGGAAGGATTATTGGCGAAATTATTGCTGCTACAAACAATACTAAAACCACAATTAGTGCACCCATGACATCTCCGTTTAAAAATGTAAATACAAATATAACTGTGCTGCCGAATTATAAAAACGAAAGTTCAATAAGGTATATGTCGGTCAGTATATTACTGGCTTTAATTTCGGTTTTAAGCAATAACGTTAATGGCCAAATGCGGCTCTTCTCTTCTGATAGTACCATATATGCCATTGGTGATATGGAAAATGGCTTACGTCAGGGCAGGTGGCAGGTATATGACTCTACAGATACAAAGATTGAGGAAGGAGAATTTGACAAAGGTATAAGGGTAGGTGTGTGGTCTACTTTTTATGGGGATGGAAATATAAAATCAAAAATCTCGTTTGAAGAAGGTCTGCCTACTACCTACATAGAATACTTTCCAACAAAGCAAATTAGCACCCGGGGCACATTCAGCGATGGAAAAAAACAAGGAAAGTGGACACAGTACCATATCACCGGTGAAAAACGCAACGTGGATATGTATATGGATGGTCTTAAAAATGGGAAGGCAGAGGTTTTCGATGTATATGGAGAGCGCATTGCTGTAATGATTTACAAGAACGATACGTTGAACGGCCCTTACAAGAAGTACAATGATTTCGGTTATATCGACACTGAGGGTACGTATGCCAATGGTGAAAAAGACGGTAAGTGGATTGAGAATTATAACATAGGAAGGAAGGCAAAGGAAGAATATTTTAAAAAAGGTATTCCTGATGGGAAATGGCGTGAATTTTATAGAAACGGTGATGTACTTTCAGAAAAGGAATACGCTATGGGCACTCCGGTAGGAACGTGGAAGGAATACCATGAAAATGACCAGCTGGCCGAAGCGGTGCGTTATAAAAATGGCTGGAAAGACAGCGTTTATGTCAGCTATCATGACAACGGCAAATTAAAAACCCAGGGTTTATATAAAAATGGAGTAAAAACCGGCAACTGGCGTTATTTCAATAGTACCGGGTATATACTTGAAGAAGGAGCCTTTGTAAGCGATCAGCAGAGCGGTCAATGGTTTTACTACTATGATGACGGTAAGCTTAAAAGTATTGGAAGTTTCTTAAATGGTTTGGAAGAAGGCTTATGGGGGTTATTTCACAAGGATGGTAAGCTCATGCAGGAGGAAACCTGGAAAATGGGAAAACTAATGACAGTATCACCATTTTACACAAGTTTGGGTAAGGAGTTAAATCCCGGCACTTTGAAAGATGGTAATGGCATCAAAATCAACTACTACTCGAGCGGAAAAAAAGAAATAGAATGTGAATTTCAGAATGGCGTTCCTCACGGCGCCTGGATGTATTACTACGAAAACAACGATTTAGCAGAACAGGGGAATTTTGAATACGGACTGAGAGAGGGGGATTGGATGTACTACTATCAGGGAGGTAAAAAAGAATCAGAAGGTAAATATAGGAAGGGTCTTAAAAGCGGAACCTGGCAATATTATTACAAGAACGGCAGGCTCCGTGAGAAAATTGATCATGACAAAGAGCAACCTAATTAATAAGAAGTGAGTATAATAGTAGCACCATCTAAGGTGTCACTATGAAAAAGCTTATTATTATTGGAGGTATCACAATTGCTTTAGTGGCTGTAGCCGCCATGATTATGCATTCTTATACAAAGTCATTCAGCCCTGCAGATACTTCCACTCATGAGGATAATGACCTTAATATCGTAGTCAACTACTGCAGGCCTTTTAAAAAGGGACGTGAAGTTTTTGGCAGCTTAGTTCCTTTTGGAGAAGTGTGGAGAACCGGTGCAAATGAACCCACCACTTTCAGTACCAATCAATCCGTAAAAATAAAAAACCAGGTTTTAGAACCTGGTACGTATAGCTTGTGGACCATTCCGCAGCAAGATACGTGGACCGTGATCATCAATAGTAAAATTCCTGGTTGGGGCGTTAAAGTTCCTTCCGGTAAGGCTAACCGAGATCCGGAAAATGATGTTTTAAAGGTGGATGTGCCCGCCATCAAAACGCAAGATCTCTTTGAGCAGTTCACAATTTCTTTCGACCAAATGAACGATGAATTAGATATGGTCATGATGTGGGAGAATACGCTCGTTGTTGTGCCCATACAAACGAACTAGCAAGAGCTATCTCTGTACGATCTTAATGTCTATTCTCCTGATCTGTTCGTTTTCATCTGATCTTACTTCCTCATCTTCCATCTGTTCTTGCCGCACCCAGGTCTTTTCTTGATTGACCTTAACCAAAGTTTCAATACGAGACTCATCTACTCCACGATTGACAAGATAATCCTTAACCGCCATTACTTCTACCGCAGTTCGATCATTATGATAGGTGTATTTTAGTTGAAGTTCCTGAATCGTCTCATACCTAACCGTGTCCTGTTCTATGTCAACCTGGGTAATGGTACTATCAGATTGAATAGAGTCAGGCTCCGTAAAATCTGCGCTAGTCAGGTCCGTTACCAGATCGGCAGAATCCCTTTGCACGGAAATGGCAATCTCACGCTCTACATACACGGAATCTATCTTGAGCTCTGTAAGATCAGGATCAGACTGAACACTGTCTGCTTTATACACATCCAGATAAGACGTTAGCTCTATCTGCATTGCCGGATTTTTTCGCATCATATTGGATATTCTGCGCAATTCAAAAGTAGAGTTATCTTCTATTGTGGCTTCATGATCTTTGAACCTTATCTCTGTCCCATAAGACTTATTTAACACCATGGGCTCCAATGCTATATCTAAGGTCTGTTTATCACGCGAACCAATTTTTTGCAAATTAAATACCTTAGAATAATACATGAAATCAGGATTTTCCGATTCCACGGCTAAATCATAGGAAGCTCCCTCGTTCAGGACTATCGCAAATTCTCCGCTAGCCCCTAACTTCTCGTTCCAAAGGCGATCTCTTTCGTCAATATTGAAAATAGTAAGACTGGCTTTGGCAGGCTGCCCCGTTTGGCTGTCTGTGACCTTTCCCTTCACACGCATAACTTTGGCAGGCTGTAATTCATCGGGGATCAACTTCATTACCAGCTGACTATTTCTACCCGTATTTTCACTCACGTACATGTAACGCCCCTTTGCGTCCGTACTTACAAACTGGTCGTTCTTTTCAGTATTGAGAAAGCTCAGCGGAACCGGTTCTGACCAGCCGTCTCCCACTTTTCTGGTAAGAAGCAGGTCTAATCCTCCCTGCCCCCCGAACTTATCCGAAGAGAAAATCAGACTCACGCCATCTGACAGCATTCGGGGTGTTTGAGAATTACCTGTATTGATATTTGCCGGTAAATCAACCGGCTCCGCCCATCCGGAATTCCTTCTCTTAGACACCACAATTCGGCAGCCTGACGCTCCTCCATACTCGCTCATTTTTTCACATCGCATATAGTAAAGAAATTCTCCATCCGGCGAGAGACAAGGTCCACCTTCATTTTCACGGGAGTTGATAGGAGCGCCCATATTTTTTGGCGCCTCCCAGTCGTTACCTCTTCGCTTACTAGCCCAAAGATCAAAGCCTCCTAGTCCTGATTTTCTCGAAGAATAAAAAAGCATATCTCCATCAAAACTAAGGCTATAACCTCCCCTAAAATTCAGTGTGGGCCTATTAATGAGTTTATTAACTTCTATACCATCATTCCAGGTACTTACTGTCTTTTTGGTGGCGGTCATCATGGCATGATGGCCTTCATCCGTGTAATCATGCAGATACAATAAAGTGCGGCCATCTCCACTTATAAAGGGGGCATAGTAGTTAATCGATGGTTTATTAATATTTGAAGGAAGCATACGCGACTTGGCCTGCCCGAATAACGCAGAGGTAAAAGTCATCAAAATCAAGATTGAAATAAGTCCTGAACGTGTCATAGGTTAGTAAGATCGGTGGATTACAATATAGTTATTAATACACTACTTTTCGAAAAGTATCTTTAAATTGGATCATTAGCCCCTTAAAATGAAATATCTTGCTTTAGCTGTAAACCTAGTACTGTTTGTGCTTACCGGCGCCTATTCCCAACGTCTGGAGACCGTGGTTCAGCGCGGACACTACGAAGCTGTTAAGGCGGTAACCTTTACTCTGGACGGGAAGTATTTGTTATCAGGTAGTCGCGATAAAAGCATAAAACTATGGGAGTTAGCGACAGGGCGAGAAATAAGATCCTACCTGGGCCATCAATCT
>JBCDHA010000025.1:0-15888 GCA_038750705.1 Bacteroidota bacterium | reverse complement strand
TTTGACAAATCCGGTCGATACCTTGCGTAGTGAATAATAGTCTTTTAGATTCATCCGGACCTGATTTTCAAAACATTTTCGTAGTATGAAAGTTAGGGCTAATGGATGACCCAGATCACGACCATAACTTTCTTCAAATACAGCGGCTTCAGAAATAAGCTATGGGCGTTTACCATGATGCAAAACGCCCATAGCCACCTGTCGCAAGTTATAGGTTTACAGTTTTACAAGTTAATGGGTAGTGGGAAAGGCGCCGGTTTTAATCCGCTGCCTGATTGGTCTGTCTATACTTTGTTGCAAGTTTGGAATTCTGAACAAGAGGCTAAGTTTTTCTTTGAAAAACACTCGCTTCTATCCAAATACAAAAAACGTACAAATAATATCTGGACGGTCTTCATGAAGCCGATTGTTTCGAAAGGCTCCTGGTCTGATCAAAATCCATTTACACCAAGCGCCGACCTTGATGAAAACAATCCATGTATTGCCGTTATAACCCGTGCTACCATTAAATGGAGTAAGATGGTTAGATTTTGGAGTTTTGTACCCAGGTCCCAAAAGCCATTAAAGGATGCATCCGGTCTGGTCTATACCAAAGGAGTAGGTGAAGCGCCATTAGTTCAAATGGCTACCTTTAGCATTTGGAAGAGCGAAAAGGATCTATTTAGCTTTGCATACAGCAGTGACGAACACCAGAAAGCAATTAAACTCACACGTAGCTTGGGATGGTATAAAGAAGAACTTTTCGCAAGATTTCAACCCTATTTATCTGTAGGTAGTTGGGCCGGAGGAGATCCTTTAAAAGGCATCGATGGTGTTTCACATAAGGGGATACAAGCAAGTTTTATCGGATGATGGATATTTCTACTTTTAAAGCTGTGACAGTTCGCCTTAAACATTACCTGCTCTACATTACCTTGCTTTTAACGTTTTCCAGGCCGAGCCCGGCCCAAAACATTGATTTGCGTACTGAAGATACTCGGGCTCTAATCGATAGTCTTAACACACGTGCCGCAAGCTACAGGTACTCGAATTTGGATAGCATGAATTTTTATGCTCAAAAGGCCTATGACCTCGCTCTCAATACGGAGCATACATCCGGGCTGGTTGAATCCTCAAGAATACTGGTAATATCCATGCTTATCAAAGGAGATTACGTAGCGGTAACGGAGTTCTTGTATGATATCAAGCTTAAAGTAGAAAATACGTCTTTTGTAAAGGAAAAGGCTATACTGGATCATTACTTGGGTATTGCGTTCAATACTTCGGGAAATTATAGGGCAGGCTTGCCGTATCTTTTGGACGCGCTGGAGGTATTCAGGCCATTGGATAACACTGATTACATACTTCGCAGCTTAAATAATATAGGGGTTTGCTACATTCGAATGAAGCAGTTTGAGGATGCACTAAAGATCTTCCAGGAAATTGAATCTTTCGTGCATGAACCGGACCCGGGCACTATTACCACTCTTGCCGTTAACCTTGCTTACTGCTACTATGGGGTGGGTGATTACGAGAAAGCCGAAACTGCGCTCCTTGATTTCTTCGCTCTTCCCAAAGATCGCATCAATGAGCGTGGTTATGGCTTTGCTTATTTTAAACTGGGTGAGGTCTATCTAAAGCAGGGTGATCTACAGAAAGCCATTCAAGCTTTTAACTCTTCCTTAACCACCTTTGACCAATTCGAAAGCATGAACGATAAGGTGGAACCGTTAGTCGGTCTGGCCCGGGTTTACAGGCTAACCCGCGATTACCAAGCCGCCAATGATCAGGCAGATCAAGCGCTTGACATAGCCAAGGCATATGGGAATCTGGATAATCAAAAGTTAGCTTTAAGAACCAGCTACGAAATTCACAAGGATGAAGGAGACTACAAAAAAGCGCTTCAGATCCATGAAGCATATAAAGCCGTGGTTGATAGTCTGGCCGCGACGCGGCAAACGGCTGAGATGGGTAGAATTAGCGCTCAATATGAGTTTAATCAACAGCGCAACGCCTTGATCCTGGAGCAAAAAGAAAAAGAACTGGAGAGCCAGCGGGTATTAAGCAATCAAAAGTTGGCGATTGATATTACTCTCACAGTAATCATAGCAATAGTGATCTTGCTGTTTTTCATTTATCGTAGTTATACCATTAAAGCAAAGAGCAATCGACTACTTACAGAAAAGAATAAACAAATAGAGATCCAAAGAGACCAACTTGAGCAATCCAATAGAATAAAGAATAAACTTTTTTCCATTATCGCTCATGATCTGCGTTCGCCTATTAATACTTTGGACGGCCTGCTGCATTTGGTCAGAAATAAAATGGCAAATAATGAAGACCTGAAAACGGTTCTGCCTCAGTTGATCAAGAGTTTCGACCATTCTTCGGACATACTTAATAACCTGTTAAATTGGGCTACCGGCCAAATGGAGGGCTATACATTAGAATTGAGGTCTTTTAACATCCGGGAGCTTCTTAAAGCCGTGGTTAAAAATCATAAGGTCAGGCTAGACGAAAAGGGAATTGCTTATTCCATTGAAGGTGAGGATGTTCAGGTACATGCCGAGCCTGATATGATAAGAATAGTGTGTCGGAATCTCTTAAATAATGCAATAAAATATTGCGGCTCTGGTGATCACATAACCATCAAAATAGAAGTTGATCAGTGGGTAGGTATTAAGGTGGAAGACACCGGCGCGGGCATGTCCGGTAATAAAGTAGATGCTCTTCTAAACGAAAACACTTTTTCATCTATGCGAGGTACTGATAACGAGAAGGGTAGCGGCTTAGGGTTAATGATCTGCAAGGATCTGTTGATCAAGAATAAAAGTAAGTTGGAGATTTCAAGTACAGAAGGTGAAGGGAGTACTTTTTCATTTTATCTTCCCAAGTCAAGCTAAAATACTTTCCTCAATAGCGCTTTGGTAAAAAGGGTTTTTGGAAAAGTAGACATGATTTTCAGATCTTCTGGAAAAGAGGTCTCTTCATTCAGAAATTTGAAGATTTTGCGGACCTTATTTCTTTGATACATAGATGCAAAAAGGTCGGGTCCCAAATGGTTTTTGGAATGTAAAACGTCAAGGAACAAAGCATCGTAAAACCGGTGTTTGACGCTTAGCAAACCGTAAGCCGGAGGTTTGCCCTGCCCTATATTCTTTACTATTTGTTGAGAGAGATGGATGGCATTCCTAAAAGAATAGCCAGACGAAGGCTTCACCCAACTTCCGGCCGTACCTATCTTGGTCACCTTTCTGGAATTAGCTTTATGAAAAGGGTAATCCGACATAGGTATAACACCCTTCTCGACATCTGAGACAATATATTCGCTAATGTTTAGATATTCTTTGATATACCTTTCGATCATGAGATCATAATCTTCGTCTCGTACTAAATCAGGACTAAAAAAGGTAAATTCAATCAGGGCTTTTTTGGTAGAGTAAGGCAGGACGTACGTAAAACTGGTCGTGTCCTTCCAAATGAGATTAAAGTCCATCATCACGAATGAAGAATCATCAAAGTAGTCCTTTTCCGTTTCTATTACCCAGGCTTTGAAGTGTTGCAGTAGTTTGATAGAGGAAGTATCGGTGTGAAATTCACCCGAGATACGACTGTCAAATATATGTGCGTTAATCTTATACTGAGTTTCTGCTGTAAGTATAATTTCCTCGTTTTCGATTCGATCTACCCCGGCTCGCTTCCATGTTACATTTGAGTATTGCGCTAAAGTTTTTTTTGCATAGGTATAGAAGTTCAGGGCATGGATCGTTTTGTAGAAGTAAGGGGTAAGATCAAGCAGTTCAGATTTTCCATTTCGATCTGTAAAAACAGCTTTACTCCATTTTTTAGAGACTATGGCATCCAACTTATTTTCATCTTTTTCCCAAAACGACCAGGTTTTATCATTTTTGATTTTCTCGTCTGGGTCGAGAATAAGAATCGTCTTCTCCTTGAAGTACGGCTTATCCACCATGGCAAGGGCGAGGTTAAGGCCTGCTGCACCTGCTCCTATAATCGCAAAATCATAACTGGTGGTAGACATAGAAATAAATAAAGAATACGAGTTGAGCCAAATAAAGATGGATAGAAAAAGTGAGGTTACCAATGGTTTTCGTTTTCTGTAAAATCCATTGCAAAGCGGCGGCCAATAAAAACCAGGTTATGAAATTCCTGAGTGGGGCATGGCCTATACCCCAGTGCCAAAAGTCAAATTCAGGCGCCGATACCTCCAGAAAGAAATCGAGAAAAACCATTAGAAAGGCTCCAATAATAGTCTTAAGAATAAGGTTTTTAGAGAAGCGATCAGCTATGGTTCCCGTTATGAGCGTAAGTACCGCCCAATTGATACCAATGATAAACGGCACACCATCCAGTTTTATACCCAGATTATTACCGTAGTAGTAAGCGCCAAACAGGAAATCATAATGAACACCAACCCACTCAGCCAGCATTCCGGCTATAAAAAAACTGAAGGCGACCAGGGCTTTCGAAGATGTATTAATTGGATAATTCCATGCGAGCAGGCTAATGGCTATGATCAGGTTGAGTGGCGTTTTGGAAATGAACCATTCCTGGTGCCCCAAACTAATGCCAATAATCGCGGAAACTTGAAATAACCAGACTATGCCTATTGAGATATAAAGCTTTCTTTGATACAGTATGTTAGTTCTGGCTTGATTTATTAATTCCATGTAAACGGCTTTATAACAGCTGTCTCATTAATAAGTTAAATAGTATATGCGAAGTTTGGACTAGGACTTGATATCAGCGTCCTCATACTTCTTAGGTGCATACAAAAAGCCGAAAGCCTCAGCGTCTTCTTTGGTGCGCACTCTGTGGTGTATATAATGCGCGTTAATCATGCGGTCGAGGTATTTACTTCGCTTTTTCGGCCGCCACTTCACTCGCTGATGTACGATAATATCATGAAAGACCACGTAGAAGATACCATAACATAATATACCTATTCCAACTGCCGTCAGGTAGGGGGAAGGATAAATATCTGAGGTTGAAATAACCAGGATGGTGATGCTCGGAATGCTAAATACTACGGCGAACAGGTCGTTTCGCTCCAAAGCATGATTATGATGTTTATGATGCGATTTATGCCAGGTCCATAAAAAACCGTGCATAATGTACTTATGTGTGAACCAGGCTACGCCCTCCATGAACAGGAAAACTGCAATTGTTATGAGAGAGCAAATCAATATTGTGACTATATCCAAATCCATTATTTGTTAAACTTCTTTTCCAGGACTTCGAATCGATAATCAAAGATAGCCCTTACCTTTTTGCCGACAAATAGCCAGTTGGCCAAACGCCCCAATATGCCCAGTGGGATAGCGTAGTTGACAATATCTGTCATCTCTACACCGCCATCTACTATCTTAAAGTGGTGTTGATGATGCCATAGGGCGTAGGGTCCAAAACGCTGCTCATCCACGAAGTACATAGGTTCATCTACATGTGTAATTTCGGTAGTCCAGCGAACCGGTATACCAGGAAGCACATGAACAATATAGCTGATCAATTGACCCGCATACATCTTTTCTTTACCTGATATATAAGTAATTACAAATTTCATATAATCAGGTGTGATTTCCTTTAAATTTCTTGGGGAAGAGAAAAAATTCCAGGCTTCATCCATAGAGATAGGTAAAAATTGGAAGCGTTCCAGCTTATAAACTTTCATAATCAATCAAACAACTAGTGGCGAACGATGTTTTTGGCCATCATAGGAAATATGATGAAGTGGAAGGGCAGTACAAGATACCAATATAACCGTCCCCATAATCCCAGGGGACGAAAAGTTGCTTTTTGAATCAGTACATTTTTGTCACCACTTTCTTTGACCTTAAATTCCAGCCATGCTTCACCGGGTAGCTTCATTTCTGCATACAGAAGTAACCGTTTTTTATCCATATCTGCTCTGAGTACACGCCAGAAATCGAGAGAATCACCGGCTTTTAGGTCAAAATAGTCTCGCCGCCCTCTTCTAAGGCCTACACCGCCTACAAGCTGATCCAAAAAACCTCTGATTTTCCATAGGAAATTACCAAAGTACCAACCACGGGCTCCCCCTATCTGCCAGATGTTGCTTACTACTTCTTCAGCGCTTCTATCAAATTTTATTTTTCTTAAGTCATGGAAGCAACCGTATTCAGGCACTTCGATGAAGTCTAGAAAATTTTTATCCAACGAAGCATGCGATATGGCGTCTTTCCAGCTGGAGACAACATTTTTTTGATTGATTTTGCTAAAAGCGCTTTTTAAGGTCTCCTTATACGTGCTCAGCGAAATTGGAATGGCTTTTTCAATACCACTATTTTTGACTATGACATCATTCTTCATGCTATCAACCAAATTTCGAGCTAGTGTATAGGCGGTAGAGGTAACAAAATAAAGCCATAAGGATGAAAGCCTGGGAGTTAGCACAGGTACAGTTAATATAAACCGTTTCAGCCGTCTTACTTGTGCATACTGGTATAGCATCTGTCGGTAAGTAAGTATATCCGGGCCACCTATGTCATACACTTTTCCATACAGCTTCTCATTTAGCAATGTGCCGTTTAGATAGTCGACAACATTTCTAATACCTATAGGCTGGCACCGGCTATTTAACCATTTTGGAGCAACCATGATCGGTAACTTCTCAACCAGGTCGCGGATAATTTCAAATGAGGCACTTCCTGATCCTATAATTATAGCGGCGCGCAATACAGTGGTTGGTATCCCGGAGTGTTTAAGAATTTGCTCAACAGACTTCCTTGAAGCCAAATGCTTTGAAAGATTAGAATCATTAGCAATGCCTCCCAAATAGATGAGATGTTTGCACGTTGTATTGCTTAAATAGGTGGAAAAATTACTGGCTATCTGTTGTTCAAGCTCATAAAAATCGCTGCTGGACTGCGTAAGCGAATGTATTAAGTAGTAAGCCGCATCAAAATGGTCAGGTAAGTCATCAGGTATTTCAGACGTACTAAAATCTGCGTCCAGCACTTCTACATGTTCCAGGAAAGATTGATCGAAATCTTCCCAGTCAAATCGGCGTTTATCACGCACTACACAGGTAACATGGTGTCCATTTTGCACAAGGATAGGTAACAGCCTTCGGCCGATATACCCGGTTGATCCGGTCAGCAAAATCCTCATGAAAGCGCTTCCTTAAATCTATCGAGACAGCGCTCCCGTGCGGCTTTATGTTCTATAATGGGTTTTGCATAGGTCAGTTCCTGAAACTCCGGCACCCATTTTTTAACATACTTTAATTCAGGATCAAACTTCTTGGTTTGTGATTCAGGATTAAAAATGCGGAAGTAAGGTTGAGCGTCCGTACCGGTTCCTGCTGCCCACTGCCAGCCACCATTATTAGAGGCAAGTTCAAAATCCAGTAATTTCCGGGCAAAATAGGCCTCACCCAAACGCCAATCGTGCATTAAGTGCTTGGTAAGAAAACTGGCTGCAATCATACGCACGCGGTTATGCATAAAACCTGTTGCATTTAACTCCCGCATACCGGCATCTACTATGGGGTAGCCCGTTTTTCCGTGACACCAGGCAGTAAATTCATTTTCATCTGTTCGCCACTCTACAACATCATATTTACGATTGAAATTGTCGTTAACCACATGGGGAAAATGCCAAAGTATCATTTGATAGAACTCTCGCCAGATAAGCTCATTCAAATAAGTAAAACTTTTATCTCGGGACTGCTGTGCTAATTTTCTTATACTAATCGTACCAAATCTCAGATGGATGCCAAGTCTGGATGTCCCCTTCTCTGCCGGAAAATTTCTTAAATCAGCATACGCTTTAAGTGTACTATCAGCTACCATATTCGATGGCATTTCCAGGCGTGTTGGCTGAAATCCCATTTTTGCCAAAGGGATAACCTCACCGGTATTGAATTGATGAAAATTACTGAAATAAATCGCTGATGGAACTGATGCTAGATGCTGATCAGTTAAGTTTTTTCTCCATTTTTTGCTGTAAGGGGTGAATACCTTGTAGGGCGTATTATCGTCCTTTAGTATTTCACTAGGCTCGAAAATGACATGATCTTTAAAGGAATGAAATAGTACTCCATTCCCTTCACATAATTGCCTTATCTCCTCATCTCTCGACGTAGCGTACGGCTCATAATCAGAATTCGTGTATACGGCATTCACATCGTAGTTTTGAATAATTTCATTCCACACTTCATCAGGAAAGCCATAGTAGGTCCGGATACCGCTGCCTTTTTCCTTGAGCTCTTGATTAATCGTAATTAATTGAGAGTGGATAAAACTTACCCTGGCATCATCGTTATCCTCAAGTTTATCAAGTATATTCCTGTCAAAAATAAAAACAGGGAGTACAGGCAAATCTGAACTTAGAGCGGCATGTAATCCCTGATTATCATCGAGGCGTAAGTCTCTGCGAAACCAAAAAATGTTGATAGCTTTCCTAGCCATTGGCAGCTTGCAGGTCGGCTATTTCCTTCTCCAGCTTTTCAATGGCTTCCATTTTGACAGCATACAATTTCAAGTCTCCTGAGCGCTGCACTTTCATGGCTTCTTCAAGCATTTGAGACTTTTTTTTCTTTAACTTCTTTACGGGGTCTGATTTGAATAGTGAGAACATAGCTTCATAATTATTACAAGGTTATTAACAGCCTTAAAACCGCTATGTTTAGATCTGATTCACCAAATCATTAATCGATAATAGAGACCGTATAAAACAATAGATATTAACACGCCACACGCTCCCAGTATTGAGATAGGGAACCCACTGAGTATCGCAATAAAGAGTACAATAAAAAACCAGAAATATTGTCTAAAGAACTTATCTTGATCATAAGAACGAATCATTAAAACCGTGTAAGAAGCCAGGTTTAAAGCGAAACCGAAAAACACAAGTGCCAATAGGTAAACATATGAGTGGTATGCTGGCCACAAATAAATTAAAATCATACTTTCTAAACTTACCAGAACTAAAATTGACAGACTCATACGTGCCCAATGGGTAAAAGGGCGAACAGGGAGGTTATTTATTAAACTACTGTGTTGCTTATGGTACTCCTGTAACTGCACTAACAGAGGAATATTTACGCTAAATACGGTTAGTACACCAATTTTCAGCCATATGATTGGATAGTGTTGAGATTGGTCAATCCGGAAGAAGGCTTGTAGGATCAAAATCCCTAATGGCTTGCTAATTAGCCAAAATGCCGGCCGTTCTTTTATTGAAAAGAGTATTGACCAACACCATACTGGCTTTTTAAGACGGGCTACCACCGAGTGGTTCAATACCCTGAACTTTGTATTAATTTGATGGCTGCCAGATAATTTGTATTGAATTGCACAGATAGGAAGGGTATGTGCAAAAAGTAGATAAGCAAGAATAGGGGAGGTGGTATGTTCTTGATTTAATATACTAAAGTTCATGATCAGCAGCGCGTGAAATGTTGCCGGCATATTCATAAATCCCTGATTAACCGTGAGCGTACAGGCTCTTTTGACAAGAGGTACAAAAGAAAGGTTCCAGAGAAATCTGTAGGCGGGTTGATTCAGTTTGATGAGAAAAAAAATTGTACAAGTGGCGGTATAAATGGACCATAAAACGATGGTAATAGATAGCAGAGTATTACTTTTCGAAATGGCCTTGGCTATGGCTATGTGCTCTTCAGCCTTAAGAAATCCGAAAAGAATAAAGAATAAGAACAGGAAGGGACCTGCGTTTTCAAAAAAGAAACGCTTGCCGACCGATTTTAGGACTAGCTTCAAAGCAATTTATTAACTGTGTTGTTCTCAAGAATTAAGGTACTATCAAATTCCAGGGATATGGTTTTAGGCTCTTGGTGAGCTGATATAAGAAACGTACAGCCCAAGGCCCTGTATTCCCTGATGAAGAGACAAAGTTGCTCTTTACTGTCTCGATCAATGGTAGTGAAAGGTTCGTCAAGCAGAATGACCCTTGGATTACCGGCGAAGGCCAATACAAGGGAAGTTTTTTTTAACATCCCCGATGAATAGGTTGCGATTGGTTTTTTCCAAAACTTTTCAACTCCAAATGACATAACAATTTTATGGAGGGTGGTATCGGGAGTGTTCTTTGCTTTGCTTACAAAACTTATCAACTCCCGGCCGTTTAAAAAATGAGGAAAATTTGGCTCGGCTTCGCAGTAGTTTACATACCTGCGATATTCAACTGCATCCTTTTTAATACTTTGCCCATTCAACGAACAATCTCCTTTAAAACTGATAATGCCGGAAATTGATTTAAAGAAAGTAGTTTTCCCCGACCCGTTTGCCCCTTGTACGAGATGCAAACCCGGCTCAATTTTGAGGTTTTTAATCGATAAGACTGTAGTTCTCACGTATGCCTTGGAATAATTAGAGAGGAGTATCATATACATTTATTTGTGCATAACGGTGATCAAGGCAGACCATTTCTTACATAGCAGTCTTAAATAATTACCGGCATTTTGACATAATAATTTCAAACTACTCGGTGTAGCCATATGGATTATATTCTAAAAAAGGGGTAAGACTTGTCTTTAGGCCTTAAAAAGGCTCAAAATGGAACGAAAAGTTCTTTCTCTTACTTATTGCATTTATCCGATGGGAAGTGATAATTTATTACCGGCGTCCGAGAATAGATTTTTTGATTTGGAATCATTTGTTAAAAATACCTTAAAGGGCAGTTGTTTGTGGGAATAGTTTTCAGCTTTAGAGAAAAACCCTCACTACACAACAAAAACCAAAATCAAACCGTCGCATGAATAAAAACATAAGTAAAACAGTAAAATAGCCAGATTACCGCGCATTAAATTGAAGATTCATCCGATGGATCTTCCCAATAAGCAGTGTTTTAAACTTTTGTCGTGTACTGTAAAGAAAATCTATGCTCAGACGATTTACAGGCATTTTTTTTCAGAACTTAGTCGGATACCCATAAAAAGTACTTGATAAAGGTGCTTACCTTCTTTCTCGTTGATACTATCTGAACCTAACTGTGTTTATCCATAATGATCTTAAACCATTCGGTATAATTAGAAGGGTTTTGGGCTATGTCTTCACGCAATTTTGATAAGGGTACAAAGCGCCAATCTTCTGCTTCATTCTCATTTAGTAGAGGCTGCCCATCATACACTGCGGTGAATACATGATCGTACTCATACTCAATAAGGTTTTGATCCAGCTCAGCCCGGTATATGAATTTATATTTGAAAGTAGGGGATACATCTATTCCCATTTCCTCCTGTAACCTTCTTTTAGCGGCTACCTCGGTAGTCTCGTTCAATCTGGGGTGGCTGCAGCAGGTATTAGTCCATAAGCCTCCTGAATGATATTTAGAAGCCGCTCTTTTTTGTAGCATTAATTCGCCCTGACTATTGAATACCATTACTGAAAATGCCCGGTGAAGTACACCTTTCTTATGGGCTTCCAGCTTTTCCATGGTACCCAGTACCTCATCTTGTTCATCTACCAGAACTACATGCTCTTCCATTCTAGATAAGATTTAACCTGTGTTTAAGATACGAATAACAAAGAATTGAAAATTTCCTTTGATTAGGTATTCTTATACGTTCTGCTAATACATGTGATGGTGGCGTTTTCTTTATCTTTTTGAAAAGATTATAATAGTACCTGTAAGCAAGATAAACACCGAATTTAGCGCTTTGAGGAAGCCGTTTTATGCCTTCAAAACCCATTTTAAAATCTTTATCTATGTCCTCTTCTATGGTGTTTTTATTTTCAGCGTTGAATTCTGACATTTCCAAACCCGGGAAGTACGTTCTGCCCATATCCACGTAGTCAGCTTCCAAATCCCTTAGAAAATTGATTTTCTGAAAAGCAGACCCAAGTTTCATAGCGTAGGGCTTAAGCTCATCATATTGCGTTTGTTCCCCCTTACAAAACACCTTCAAACACATTAGGCCCACTACTTCTGCAGAACCCAGTATATACGTTTCAAACTTTTCCTGATCGTACTGTTGATCTGAAAGGTCCATTTCCATGCTGTATAGAAATTGATCTATCAGTTCAAGATTAATGTTGTAAGTATTTACCACATATTGGAAACTGTTTAGAATAGGGTTTAAACTGATGCCTTCTTCAATGGCTCTGTATGTATCGTCAGTAAATCTTTTTAAGAGATCTGCCTTATTGTAATCATGGAAAGTATCAACAATTTCATCTGCAAAACGCACAAAGCCATATATAGCACAAATTGGGTCTCTGAGCTCTTTTGAGAGACACCTAATCCCTAATGAAAAAGATGTGCTGTAGTTTGTAGTAGCTAACTTGCTGCATTTCAGCGAAACTTTGTCGAAGAGCTCTTTCATTTGATTACTTTCATAATTTCATCGGCCACTACCTGCCCTGATATTAAAGATGGCGGTACGCCAGGACCAGGAACAGTGAGTTGACCCGTATAAAATAAATTCTTTACTTTCTTGTTTTGCATTGATGGCTTTAATAACGCAGTTTGTCTCAAAGTGTTTGCCAGGCCATAGGCGTTGCCTTTATAAGCGTTATAATCGCCAATAAAATCGTTATGCGCATAACTTCGTTTATAAACTACATGTTCTTTAATTTTTTGACCGGTGAGGCGTTCCATCCGATCCATTACAAGGTCATAATATTTTTCTCTTGTGGCCTCATCATCTTCCAGGCCGGGCGCTGTTGGAATAAGAATAAACACATTTTCCATACCCTCAGGAGCGCCACCTGGATCGGTTTTCGTTGTGCAGCAAGTATAAAAAAGAGGCTTAGATGGCCATTTTGGATTTTCGTATATTTCTTCGGCATGCCTTTCGAACGATTCGTCAAAGAACAAGTTATGATGCTGAAGGTTATCTAGCTTTTTGTTTACTCCCAGATAAAAAATAAGGCTTCCGGGAGCCATATCCCGCTTATCCCAATAAGCTTCATCATACTTTCTGAATTTCTTGGGCAACAAATGCTGCTCAACATGGTGGTAATCAGCGCCACCAACAATAAAATCAAAAGTATGAATTTCACCATTGACAATAAGGCCTTTAGCCTTGGTGGCATTCATATTTATTTCCTGTACAGGTGAGTCAAATTTAAATTCCACTCCTAGTTCCAGTGCTAGCGTGTACATTCCCCTGACAATTTCATTCATACCGCCTTTTGGGTACCAGGTGCCAAGTGCAATATCCGCGTAATTCATTAAGCTGTAAAGAGCGGGGGTTTTACTTGGCATGGCGCCAAGAAAGAGTACAGGGAACTCTAACAGCTGTATAAGTTTAGGGTGTTTGAAGTATTTTCTGATATAAGAGGATATGGATTTAAACACATGAAGCTTAAAAACCCCTGTAATGAGTCTTGCATCTAAAAATTCTGCAAGCGATCGGCCGGGTTTGTAAACTAAATCGTTAATACCTACATCGTACTTGTACTCGGCTTCATCTAAAAATTTCTGTAATTGCTTGCTGCTGCCGGGTTCAAGTTCCTCAAACCAACCGAATAGGTCATCAAGATTGGCGGGAATGTCAGCGGGTTTTCCATCGGAGAAAAATACGCGGTAAGACGGGTCAAGGCGAATTAATTCATAATAATCAGATACCTCTTTACCAAATTTCCGGAAATATTGTTCGAACACATCGGGCATCCAATACCAGCTTGGGCCCATATCAAAAGTAAAACCCCCGCTGGAGAACTTTCTAGCTCTACCACCGGGGGTGCTATTTTTTTCAAAAACGGTTACCGAACAACCTGCCTGTGCCAGGCTACTTGCAGCGGATAAACCTGCAAACCCCGAACCAATAACTGCTATCTTTTTAGGCATGACTTACGCTTAGTACGCATAAGCTACCAATTTTTTTTGTATTTCTTTCCTGGCATGGAATATTCTGTTTTTTACCGTGCCAATTGGAATACTTAAATGCTCTGCTATTTCATGATACTTAAAACCTTCGGTGTGCATTTGAAAAGGTGTAAGAAGATCATCTTTGATTTCATTGACACATTTCATAATGTCTTTATACTCGTAGTTGCCATCGGGAGTATTGAAAGTGTGGTTATCAGGTACATTCAAATAATAGGACTCCTTCGTATCATCCAGTGTAGTCTTGGCTCGTTGATTCTTACGATAGTTATTAATGAATGTATTGCGCATTATTGTGTACAACCAACCCTTAAGATTTGTGTTTTGCTGAAACTTATCTCTATAAGTAAGCGCTTTAAGGATGGTGTCCTGGATCAAATCTTCAGACTCTTCCTGGTCTTTCGTAAACCTTTTTGTGAATAACTCCAATGTATCTGTCAATGAAGCAATTTTGTGATTGAATTCGATAGCAGTCATTTTGTTTATCTTTTTAGTTAAAAGGTTAAACAAATTTATACATTCGGACCTATATCGCAAATATTTTGTTCAACTTTTTTTAAAAAAGAATGAACATAATGTTTAAACACTTATAAATCAGTGAGATAGACGTTAGACACGTTTGTGTTTAAATAACCTATAGTTTGGTGAATTCTTCTTTCAAGGCTGCCGCATCCTTGAAAAAGTGCAGATTAGTATGTTCGGAAAAGCCCTTTTCGAGTACGGGGCGTCCGGTAATGTATATATTAATGGCAGTAAACCGTTCATTCAATTCCGTTAGGAACTTGTTCAATTGTTTGAGTGACGGACTGTACGAAATAGAGGCTACGAGGTAATCGGGTTGAAGGCGCTTTACACTCCTTTCCAGATCGGCTAAAGGTACATACTGACCCAAATAGTACGTTAGAAAACCCATGTTCTTCAGAAGATAATGGAAAAACAATAAACCGATCTCATGCATTTCATTTTCAGGTAAAAACAACACTACCTTTTTTGCATTTTCCGCTGGCTTAGTGGTGATTCCATCAATGGCTACCACTATCTTTTGTCTGATCAAATTGGTTATAAAGTGCTCTTGGATGGGACTTATGTTATTCGAAAGCCATAGCACACCTATTTTGGTAAGAAAAGGATACACAACTTCCAGTAAAGTTCTTTCAAATCCTAATTTGAGGATATATCCGGCCAGAAGTTTTTCAAATTTAGGTTCATCAAAATCAATCATACTTAAGGTCAGCTGATCGATGTAAATACCGGTATCTGTTTTTTCCTCTGAAAGTTTTTTTACATTGTCAACAAGATCAGAACGGGTAAGTGAAGCTATTTGAGAAATTTTGAACCCATGATTGTTCAGTATGGATACGTTTAAAATCTTCTTTAAATCCTCATCTGAGTAATAGCGTATGTTAGTGTCAGTCCTTGCGGGCTCTATTATACTATGACGCTTCTCCCAAATGCGAATGGTATGCGCCTTTATACCTGACAACTTCTCTAATTCTTTGATCGAATAATTACCCATCGCTCCTATAAGTTACTTGGTAAACAGTATGTTTTGAGTATTGTTTGCGACTACATCATATATATTTGATTTTCTTTGAATTATTTGAAAGCAAGGGGCTACTATCTTGGGTAGATAAAACAGCTTTGATGTTATGTACTGAAGGCTTACCTGTCAGGTAGTTTGCTGCTTAATTCTCAAATTAAGCTACATTTCTGTCCAAAATTATACAGCTCTTTTTTTTGACCCTGTAAGTCAACATGTTCATAATCAGTTCATTATATGAACATTTTGAAATCCAGATAGCAAATCTCTAACTTCAACTAAAACTCAGGTATTCAACAACACAAAACTACTCGTTATGATAAGCAGTTATCTTAAATCAGCTCTTCGTAATTTCCTAAAGCATCGTCTTTTTACTTTGCTCAATATTTTTGGTTTATCACTTGGGCTGGCAGCGAGCCTTTTGATCCTGGTCTATGTTAAGTATGAAAAAAGCTACGATACTTTTCACAGTCAATCCGAAAATATCTATCGGGTTCAGTACAACACTATACAGAATGGCATTAAAACCGTAG
>JBCDHA010000024.1:0-15922 GCA_038750705.1 Bacteroidota bacterium | reverse complement strand
GCGCTACATGGGTGGCGGTCATAAACAGAAGGTGAGAACCATCGATTTTAAAAGGAATAAGTTTGATATTCCTGCTACGGTAAAGACAATTGAGTACGATCCTACAAGATCAGCTAGAATTGCTCTTTTATTTTATGCAGACGGAGCGAAGGCATATATCATCGCTCCTGAGGGACTATCAGTGGGACAGAAGGTTATTTCAGGTGAAAGTGTTGCTCCTGAAGTGGGTAATACACTTCCAATTAGTAAAATTCCTTTGGGTACAATCATCCATAATGTGGAACTAAAACCCGGTAAGGGAGGAGCAATTGCCAGAAGTGCAGGTTCATATGTTCAGCTTACTGCGCGTGAAGGCAAATATGCAACGGTAAAACTACCTTCCGGTGAAACAAGACGAGTATTAGTGACTTGTTTAGCTACTGTAGGCTCTGTTTCTAACTCTGATCACATGAACGTGAGCTTAGGAAAAGCCGGTAGAAAGAGGTGGTTGGGTAGACGTCCTAGAACGAGAGGTGTCGCTATGAACCCTGTTGATCACCCGATGGGTGGTGGTGAAGGAAAATCTTCCGGAGGACACCCGAGATCACGTACTGGTCTTTTAGCTAAAGGAAAGAAGACCAGAGCTCCTAAGAAATATTCTAATAATCTAATCATAAGTAGAGGTAAGAAATAATGGCTAGATCACTAAAAAAAGGACCTTATATTGATTTCAGGCTTGAAAAAAAGGTCGATGCCATGAATGAATCAGGAAAAAAGTCCGTAATCAAAACCTGGTCGAGAAGATCAATGATTTCTCCTGATTTTGTTGGACATACATTCGCTGTGCACAACGGGAATAAATTTATACCTGTGTACGTAACAGAAAACATGGTGGGGCATAAGTTGGGAGAATTTTCTCCTACTAGAAACTTCCGTGGACACGTAGGTAAAAAAGATAAAGGCAGACGATAATCATGGAAGCAGTAGCTAAACTTAACAATGTACCTACCTCACCAAGAAAGATGAGGATGGTTGCCGACTTGATCAGAGGTGAGAAAGTAAACAGGGCTTTAAATATTTTAAAGTTTGAACCTAAGGAAGGTGCCGCTCGTCTGGAGAAGCTTTTATTGTCTGCTATTTCTAACTGGCAGCAAAAAAATGAAGATGTAGATCTGGAGGATGCCGACCTTTTCATTAAGGAGATCAGAGTCGATGGTGGACGTATTCTAAAAAGATTGAGACCTGCTCCACAAGGACGTGCACACAGAATAAGAAAAAGATCGAATCATGTTACGCTAGTTCTTGACAGCGGTGCGCCAGTTGAAGAGGTGGTAGAAACTGAAGATAATAAAGAAGATAAATAATGGGACAGAAAGTAAACCCAATAGCATTTAGACTTGGTATCGTAAGAGGATGGGACTCCGCCTGGTATGGTGGAAATAATTTCTCTGATAAATTGGTTGAAGATCACAAAATCAGAAAGTACGTTCGGGCTCGTATACCAAAGGGTGGTATTTCTAAGGTCGTGATCGAACGCACCTTAAAAAGAATTACACTAACTGTCCATACTGCTCGTCCGGGTGTAGTTATAGGAAAAGGTGGTGCTGAAGTAGATAAGATCAAGGAAGAGCTTAAAAAGCTTACCGGTAAGGATGTTCAGATCAATATTTTTGAGATCAAGCGCCCCGAATTAGACGCTAAGCTTGTAGGGGAGTCCGTAGCTCAGCAGCTTCAGGCGAGAATTTCTTACAGAAGAGCTATGAAGCAGGCCATAGCCTCGGCAATGCGCGTAGGAGCGGAAGGCATAAAAATTAAAGTAGGCGGCCGTCTTGGCGGAGCTGAAATGGCAAGAACGGAACAGTATAAGGATGGCAGAATTCCCTTGCATACGTTGAGAGCAGATATCGACTATGCGATTAGTGAGGCCAATACTGTTTATGGTAAAATAGGCATCAAGGTTTGGATCTTCAAGGGTGAGGTGTACGGTAAGCGTGACCTTTCTCCAAACATTGGACAGGGTGGCAATACATCTGGCGGTAACCGCGGAGGTAGAAAACGTCCTGATTCGGGCGGAGCCAAAAGAAGAAGATCAAATTAATTAAGGGTAATAAAGCATTTGAATAATGTTACAGCCAAAAAGAGTAAAGTTTAGAAAAAAGCAAAAAGGACGCATAAAAGGTATTGCCCAAAGAGGGCATACGATCTCCTTTGGTGCTTTTGGTATAAAAGCCCTTGAACCGGGTTGGATTACGTCACGTCAGATCGAGGCCGCGAGGATCGCTATGACCAGAGCCATGAAAAGGGAAGGTCAGGTTTGGATACGCATATTTCCTGACAAGCCGGTAACTAAGAAGCCGGCCGAAGTAAGAATGGGTAAAGGTAAAGGAGCGCCCGAATATTGGGTAGCTGTTGTAAAGCCTGGTACTATTTTATTTGAAGCAGGTGGTGTTAAAATGGAATTGGCTAAAGAAGCCCTTCGTCTTGCACAGCAGAAACTTCCTATCAAAACGAAATTTGTAGTACGTAGAGATTACGTTGAAGAGTAGACAAATGAAGAATTCAGAAATCAGAGCATTGAGTTTAGAAGAACTACAGCAGAAGCTCGCTGGTGAAAAAGAAGCTTATCAAAAGCTTACTTTCGCTCATGCCATTTCTCCGGTAGAGAACCCAATGAAAATTAAGGAGATGCGTAAACTCATTGCGCGCTTAAATACGGAATTGCGAGTTAAACAACTTGCTAAATAGTATATCATGGAAGCGAGAAAATTAAGAAAAGAAAGAATCGGCCAAGTGACTAGCAACAAAATGGAGAAATCCATTACTGTAGCAGTACAGCGTAAGGAGAAGCACCCGATCTATGGAAAATTCGTAAACAAGACCACAAAGTTTACTGCTCATGATGAGAAAAACGAATGTGGAATTGGCGATACGGTTAGAATAATGGAAACAAGACCTTTAAGTAAGCAAAAACGCTGGAGGTTAGTGGAAATCGTAGAAAAAGCGAAGTAAATGGTACAACAGGAATCAAGATTGGGAGTAGCTGATAACAGTGGAGCAAAAGAAGTTCTTTGTATCCGTGTTCTTGGTGGTACTGGTAAAAAGTACGCTTCCGTAGGAGATAAGATCATAGTATCGGTTAAAACAGCTATGTCTTCAAGTAGTCTAAAGAAAGGCACGGTTTCGAGAGCGGTTGTGGTTCGAACTAAAAAAGAAGTTAGGCGTAAAGACGGCTCTTACATTAGGTTCGAAGACAATGCTGCGGTTTTGCTTACGGCCAATGATGAGCCGAGAGGAACACGAATTTTCGGGCCTGTAGCTCGTGAGTTACGTGAGAAGCAGTTTATGAAAATTGTATCACTAGCACCTGAGGTAATATAATCATGGCAAATAAGAAATTACACCTTAAAAAAGGTGACACGGTAAAAGTGATTGCCGGTAATAGTAAAGACAAAACAGGTAAAGTTCTTGAGGTAATAACTGCTAAAGACAGAGCTATCGTAGAAGGTGTGAATGTGGTTACTAAACACGTGAAGCCATCTGCTGAAAAACCTGAGGGGGGAATTGAAAAGACCGAGGCTTCGGTTCATATCAGTAACCTTATGGTAGTCGATCCTTCGAATGGTGAAGCTACACGAATTGGTCGTAAGTTAAACGACAAGAATAAGTTACAAAGGTATTCGAAGAAAACGGGAGAATTCATTTAAGATGGCATCACCAAGATTAAAAAATAAGTATACGAAGGAGATAGTACCGGCCTTGAAAGACAAGTTCCAGTACTCTTCAGTAATGCAAGTACCAAAAATCGAAAAGATATGCCTTAACAAGGGTATTGGTGCTGCTGTGGCGGATAAGAAATTGGTAGATACAGGAGTGGAAGAGTTGACCACGATTACGGGTCAGAAAGCTGTTCCTACTTTATCTAAAAAGTCGATTTCAAACTTCAAATTGCGTGATGGAATGCCTATTGGCGCAAAAGTTACGCTTAGAGGTGAAAAAATGTATGAATTCATGGATAGGCTAATGACTGTAGCTCTTCCGAGAGTACGTGACTTTAGAGGTATCAGCGATAAAGGTTTTGACGGACGCGGAAATTATACGCTTGGTGTTAAAGAGCAGATCATTTTCCCCGAAATCAGCATTGATAAGGTAAACCGAATCAATGGTATGGACATCACATTTGTGACATCTGCAAAGACGGACGAAGAGAGTTATGAATTGCTAAAGGCATTTGGAATGCCGTTTACTAGCAAAAACTAATACATATTATGGCAAGAAAAGCTGTTATAGCAAGAGAACGAAAAAGAGAGAGACTAGTGGCTCGTTACGCTGCCAAAAGGAAGGCGTTAAAGGAAGCCGGCGACTACGAGGGACTCGATAAATTACCAAGAAATTCTTCACCTGTAAGGTTGCACAACAGATGTAAGCTTACTGGAAGGCCAAAAGGTTATATGAGGAAGTTCGGCATCTCCAGGGTAACTTTCAGAGAGATGGCTTCTGACGGTAAAATCCCGGGGGTTACGAAGGCGAGCTGGTAAAAGTTCAACTTTAATTTTGATCGAATAAATAGTTACGTATCTTTGCAGGCCGTTTTGAACGGTGGGCAATTTTACTTTAGAGAATAAAACAAATGACTGATCCAATTGCTGATTATCTTACCCGGTTAAGAAACGCGATGAAGGCAAAACATCGTGTGCTTGACATACCTGCTTCCAACGTGAAGAAGGAGATAACCAAAGTGTTGCATGAGAAGGGTTATATTTTGAATTACAAATTTGAGGATACTAAGAATCATCAAGGTAATATCAAAATTGCACTCAAATATGACGCTGAGACTAAAAAACCTGCTATTTACCACTTAGAAAGAGTGAGTAAGCCAGGTCTGAGAAAATATTCTCCTGCAGATTCTCTTCCTCGTGTTTTAAATGGAATGGGAGTTGCAATTCTATCTACTTCTAAAGGTGTGATCACTGATAAAGAAGCCAGAGATATGAATGTAGGAGGTGAAGTTTTGTGCTACGTTTACTAATTAATTTATAATGTCACGAATAGGGAAAAAACCAATCAAACTTGCTGACGGCATTAGCTATAATTTTGACCAAAGTACTGGCGAAGTAACGGTTAAGGGGCCAAAAGGTGAGTTAAAACAACAGTTAGACCCTGCTTTCAAATTGGTTGAAAATGAAGGCGAATTGACTATTGAACGACCCACCGAGCAGAAGAGGCACAAAGCGCTTCACGGGTTGTACCGTTCATTGATCAATAACATGGTTACAGGTGTAACTGAAGGCTTCAAAAACGAATTGGAGCTTGTGGGTGTAGGATACAAAGCAACCGCTCAAAATAATGTTTTGGAATTGAGTTTAGGATACTCACATAACATCTGGTTATCTATACCTTCCGAGCTGAAGGTTTCTGCTCAAACTGAGAAGGGAAAGAATCCAATAGTAACGCTTGAAGGTTCAGACAAGCAACTTTTAGGACAGGTCACTGCTAAAATCCGCTCTCTGAGAAAAGTTGAGCCTTACAAAGGAAAAGGTATTCGTTTTGTGGGTGAGCAAATTAGACGTAAGGCTGGTAAACAAGCTGCTAAATAAGTAAGACATGGCATTTAATAAATACGCAAGAAGGCTCAAGATAAAAAAGGGCATACGCAATAAGATCGAAGGTACTACAGACAAGCCACGCTTGTCGGTATTCAAAAGTAACAAAGCGATCTATGCTCAGATCATTGATGATTCTAAAGGTCATACGGTAATAGCTGCTTCTTCTTCGGAACTTGGCGGTAAAGGTGTTACGGTTGAATTATCTAAGGAAGTAGGAAAAAAAATCGCTGAGAAAGCGGTTGCAGGTGGAGTTGAAAGAATTGTTTTTGATAGAAACGGCTACATATACCACGGAAAAATTAAGGCTTTGGCTGAAGGTGCCAGAGAGGGAGGTTTAAAATTTTAAGACATGTCTCAAAGTAACATAAGATCAGTAAAAGCCAGCGAAATCGACCTTAAAGAAAAGGTGGTTGCCATAAAGCGTGTAGCCAAGGTGGTCAAAGGGGGTAGAAGATTCAGTTTTTCTGCCATCGTGGTCGTAGGTGATGGTAGCGGTGTTGTGGGTTATGGCCTAGGTAAGGCAAATGAAGTTACTGACGCTATAGCAAAAGGTATTGACGACGCTAAAAAGAATTTGGTCCAGGTTCCGGTTATCAAAGGCACTGTACCTCATGAGGCAGTAGGTAAGTATGGTGGAGGATTTGTTCTTCTCAAACCGGCGTCCCCGGGTACCGGTGTAATAGCCGGAGGTGCGATGCGTGCAGTTTTGGAGAGCGCCGGTGTACATAATGTACTTGCTAAATCTAAGGGCTCTTCTAATCCTCACAATGTTGTTAAAGCTACGTTTGAAGCGTTAACAAATATGCGAGATGCTAATACCATTGCGCAAACCAGAGGTATATCTCTTTCTCAAGTTTTTAACGGATAGAGCAAATGGCAAAAGTTAGAATATCACAAGTAAGAAGTACGATTAAACGACCTGAAAGACAAAAGAGAACAATCAAAGCTCTTGGTTTAGGCCGTATAAACCGAAGCGTAGAAGTGGAGTTGACACCTCAGATCGCGGGTATGATAAACAAGGTAAGTCATTTGGTTGCTGTAACGGAATTATAAGATGAAACTAAATACACTAAAACCCGCTAAGGGTTCTGTAAAAGCTGGCAAGCGAATAGGAAGGGGCCAAGGTTCGGGCCGTGGTGGCACCTCAACAAGAGGGCACAAAGGTGCAAAATCAAGATCCGGTTATTCGCGGAAATTAGGTTTTGAAGGTGGGCAAATGCCACTACAAAGACGAGTGCCTAAGTTTGGTTTCAGAAATCCTAATAGAGTAGAGTATAAGGCCATTAATCTGGCCGCTTTGGAAGGCCTGGTGGCTAAAACTAAAGCCAAGGCCATTGACATTGAGCTTATCGTATCTAACGGACTCGCCGGTAAAAACGACAAAATTAAGATCCTTGGAAACGGAGAGCTAAAATCAAAAGTTGATGTTACTGCACATGCTTTTTCTGCTTCAGCGGCTAAAGCTATAGAGACCATCGGAGGAAAGGTTACCCAACTTTAAGAATGAAGAAGTTTATAACCACCATAAAGAATATTTTTTCAATAGAAGACCTCAGGGTTAGGATACTGAATACTATAGGTTTCCTTATAGTATTTAGGCTAGGGTCCTTTATTGTTATTCCGGGTATTGATGCTGAAGCGCTTGGAAATGCAGCTCAAGGTGGTATTTTCGATCTATTAAATACCTTCTTAGGAGGCTCGTTTAGTAGAGCGTCTATCTTTGCATTGGGCATAATGCCGTATATCTCGGCCTCCATTGTAATTCAGCTTTTAACCGTGGCAGTTCCCTACTTTCAAAAGCTGCAAAAAGAAGGAGAATCAGGTCGTAAGAGATTGACCCAAATAACCAGGGTTTTAACCATTGCTATCACAGCTGCCCAGGGAGGTAGCTATTTAGCTACTACCGTGCCGGCTGAAGCTATCATGTATCCATCGGCGTTTTTCAATATATTTTCTGTTATCATTTTGATCACGGGTACTATGTTCTGCATGTGGTTAGGTGAGCGTATTACAGATAAAGGCATTGGAAACGGTATATCCATGCTGATCATGATTGGTATCATTTCAAGATTTCCTGCCTCCATATGGTATGAGTTTGTAGAGGACAAAGGATTGAACGGTGCATTGATGTCAGTCTTAGAGATTGTGGCATTATTCTTCGTTGTGGTGGCTACAGTGGCGCTTGTTCAGGCTACCAGACGAATTCCGATACAATATGCCAAACAGGTAATAGGTAACAAGTTATATGGCGGAAAGAGAGATTACATTCCGCTAAAGGTGAATGCATCAGGTGTTATGCCCATCATTTTTGCGCAAGCGTTGATGTTCATCCCTTCCATGATAGCGGGTCTTTGGAGAGATAGTGAAATAGGAGCTTACATTGGATCGACATTTAGTGACCCTTACTCGTGGCAATACAACTTATTATTTGGGTTGCTGATTTTAATTTTTACTTTTTTTTATACAGCTATAACCGTTAATCCTAACGATATCGCTGATAACTTGAAGAGAAATGGTGGTTTTATCCCCGGCATTAAACCGGGTAAGCAGACCTCTGAGTTTATCGATCAAGTATTAACAAAAATTACTTTACCGGGATCCATATTCCTTGCATTGATAGCCATTATTCCTGCCTTTGCGGTGCAAGCAGGTGTTAGCGCCAACTTTGCTCAGTTTTATGGAGGTACTTCATTATTGATAATGGTGGGTGTTATTCTGGACACACTTCAACAAATAGAGAGCTATTTGCTGATGAGACACTACGAGGGAATGATGAAGTCCGGAAAGGTGAAAGGACGTTCTCAAATTGCTGCGGCCTAAAGCCCAATGGTTAAATACAAGACCAGGGAAGAGGTTGAAATAATTAAAGAGAGTGCGCAGATTTTAGGAAAGGCGCACGGAGAAGTGGCTAAACTTATTAAGCCTGGGGTAACAACCCTGGAGCTGGATAGAGTAGCCGAAGAGTTCATTAAAGATCATGGAGGCTCACCTTCGTTTAAAAATTTTAATGGATTTCCCTCTTCTCTTTGTATCTCTCTCAATGAAAACGTAGTCCATGGTTTTCCAAGTGACTATGAGTTGAGAGAAGGTGACATTATTTCTGTGGACTGTGGAGTTTTTTACAAAGGCTTCCATAGCGACTCGGCGTATACGTATCCCGTTGGTGGAGTAACAGCCGAAGTTCAGCAGCTACTGCAAGTGACAAAAGAGTCACTTTACAAAGGAATTGAAAAAGCAGTTTTTGGAAATCGAATAGGTGATGTGGCCTATGCTATCCAAAACCATGTGGAATCATACGGCTATGGAATAGTCAGGGAACTGGTAGGCCATGGACTGGGCAGAGATCTACATGAAAGCCCGGAAGTGCCAAATTATGGTAAGCGTGGTAAGGGCCCGGTAATGAAAGATGGGCTGGTTATCGCCATTGAACCCATGATAAATCTGGGAACAAGAAAAGTGGTTCAAGAGGCAGACGGATGGACGATAAGAACAGCGGATAGACAGCCATCGGCGCATTTTGAGCATACGGTGGCAGTATTTAAAGAAGGAACAGAGGTCTTAACGACCCATAAGTATATAGAAGAAAATAGTAAGTTTTAATATGGCTAAGCAGCAGTCAATAGAGCAGGATGGAACAATAACCGAAGCGCTTTCTAACGCTATGTTCAGAGTAGAGTTAGAGAATGGACATGAAGTAATTGCCCATATCTCAGGCAAAATGCGGATGCATTATATTAAAATTTTGCCTGGCGATAAAGTAAAACTTGAAATGTCGCCATATGATTTGACAAAAGGACGAATTGTTTATCGCTATAAATAAAAGATAATGAAAGTTAGAGCGTCAGTTAAGAAACGTAGCGCTGATTGTAAAATAATCAGAAGAAAAGGAAAGGTCTACGTTATTAATAAGAAGAATCCACGATTTAAACAAAGACAAGGCTAATATGGCACGTATAGCAGGAGTAGATATCCCCGATAATAAAAGAGGCGAAATAGCCTTGACTTACATCTTTGGTATAGGTAGAAGTGCTGCCCAAAAGATTTTGACAGAAGCTGAGATCGATTGGAACAAAAAAGTCAAAGATTGGACGGATGATGAATCCAACACTATCAGAAGTATTATCAGTGAAAACTTCAAAGTAGAGGGTGTACTTAAATCGGAAGTCCAGTTAAGCATCAAACGCTTGTTAGATATCGGATGTTATCGTGGACTTCGTCACAGAAAGAGCTTGCCCGTAAGAGGTCAGCGTACAAAGAATAACTCAAGAACCCGTAAGGGTAAGAGAAAGACAGTAGCTAACAAGAAGAAAGCTACTAAATAATTAGTCGTTTAGTAAGGTAAGAAATGGCACAAAAGAGAAAAGATAAGGCAAAGAAGAGAGTCGTTAATGTTGAAGCAATTGGCCAGGTTCACATAAAGGCTTCGTTCAACAATATCATCATTTCGATGACAAACACCACCGGTCAGGTTATTTCTTGGGCGTCTGCTGGTAAAATGGGTTTTAAAGGTTCTAAAAAGAACACGCCGTATGCCGCGCAAATGGCGGCACAGGATTGTGCACAAAAGGCCTATGATCTTGGATTGAGAAAGGTAGAAGTGTTTGTGAAAGGACCTGGTGCCGGTAGAGAATCTGCTATCAGAACGATCCAGAACACAGGAATAGAGGTAACTACGATCAAAGATGTGACACCTCTACCTCACAATGGCTGTCGTCCTCCGAAACGTAGAAGAGTATAATTACTAAGAGAAAAGCATTAAATAATGGCAAGATATAGAGGTCCTAAGACTAAGATCGCTAGAAGATTTAACGAACCTATCTTCGGTGCTAGCAAAGCACTTCAAAAGAAAAGCTACCCTCCCGGACAGCATGGTAGAAACAGGAGAAGAAAGCAGTCTGAATATGCTATTCAACTAGGAGAGAAGCAAAAGGCTAAGTACACATATGGCGTGCTGGAAAAGCAGTTTGCCAACCTGTTTGACAAGGCTTCTCGTAAATCTGGTATTACAGGTGAGATACTGCTGCAGTTGCTGGAGGCAAGATTAGATAATATTATCTTTAGATTAGGAATAGCTCCAACAAGAAGAGCCGCAAGACAGTTAGTTCTTCATAAGCATATTACAGTTAATGGTAACATTGTAAATATTCCATCTTTTAGTGTTAAGGTGGGAGATATGATTGCTGTACGAGAGAGATCCAAGTCACTTGAAGTGGTCACAGATAGCTTAGCATCAAATATTCAGAACCGGTTTCCGTGGTTAGAGTGGGACGGTTCGGAATTGAGCGGTAAAGTAGTAGCGATGCCACAGCGGGATGAAATTCCGGAAAATATCAACGAACAGTTGATTGTCGAACTTTACTCTAAATAGATCTTAATAATAATCAAAGCCTTGAATATATTTTGAGGCTCAAACTTTAAAAGCTGAAACTACTATGTCGATTTTAGCATTTCAAATGCCAGACAAGGTCGCAATGGAAAAAGCGGATGATTTCCGTGGCCTTTTTACGTTTAAACCTCTTGAAAAAGGATATGGTGTAACTATAGGAAATGCCTTAAGAAGAATTTTACTTTCTTCATTGGAAGGTTATGCTATCACAGGGATAAAGGTTCCTGGTGTACTCCACGAATTTTCTACTATTGAAGGTGTGGTCGAAGATGTATCTGAGATCATATTGAACCTGAAAATGGTAAGGTTTAAAAAGATAGGTGAGTCTTTTGATAATAAGATTACGGTTTCAATCAAAAATCAAAAGGAATTCAAGGCTGGTGATATTGCCGGATCTACCTCAGCTTTCGAAATATTGAATCCTGATTTGGTTATCTGTAATCTTGATGAATCTGTTGAGATGGAGATCGAATTAAGTATCGAAAAAGGGCGGGGCTATTTACCTGCCGAGGAAAATAAGCCGGCAGAGCAGGTTTTCGGATTCATTCCTATCGACGCCATTTTCACACCAATCAAGAATGTTAAATATAGCATTGAGAATACAAGGGTTGAGCAAAAAACGGATTACGAACAGTTAATCATTGACATTGAAACTGATGGGTCCATTCACCCTGAGAAAGCTCTCGAAGGTGCTGCCCACATTTTGATTCAACACTTCATGTTGTTCTCTGATAAGTCGATAGAGTTAGAGACCGATAAAGGTGGGGAGATTGAGCAAGTAGATGAAGAAATGCTGCATATGCGTAAGCTGCTAAAAACTTCTTTGAACGACCTCGATCTTTCAGTTAGAGCATATAACTGCTTGAAAGCTGCTGATGTGAAAACATTGGGAGATTTAGTGAGACTTGAAATTTCTGACATGATGAAGTTCAGAAACTTTGGAAAGAAGTCTTTAGCAGAATTAGAGCAATTAGTACAAGACAAAAGTTTGACTTTCGGTATGGACTTATCGAAGTATAAACTTGATGAGGAATAAGCGAGATGAGACACGGTAAGAAATTCAATCACCTGGGAAGAACAGCGCCCCATAGAAAGGCAATGCTTTCTAATATGGCTACTTCCCTGATTATTAATAAGAGGATAACAACTACTGTAGCTAAGGCTAAAGCCTTAAGAAAATACGTTGAGCCTATATTAACAAAAGCTAAAGACGATACTACACACTCCAGGCGCGTAGTGTTCTCTTACTTAAATGACAAAGATTCGGTAAAGACTTTATTTGATGAGGTAGCCGGTAAAATTGCTGATCGTCCCGGAGGTTATACCAGAATTCTTAAAACGGGTAATAGACTGGGAGATAATGCTGATATGTGCATAATCGAATTGGTCGATTACAATGAACTTCTGTTAGGAGATGCTCCTAAGAAGTCTAAGACGAGACGAAGCAGAAGAGGTAAAGGTGGATCTTCTTCAGGAGAAGTAAAAGCTGCTGCTGTAGTTGAGGAAGCTACTGTGGAAGCTGAAGTGAGTGAAGAGGTAGTGGTTGAAGAAGAGGCAGCACAGGAGGTGGTTTCCGATGAAACTACACCGGATGCTTCAGCAGCCGTTGAGGAACAGGTGGAGGCTTCATCAGAAGAGGTTGTGTCTGAAGAAGTAGCTGTACCAGAAGAAACTCCTGCGGAAGATGTTGAAGCAAAGACAGAAGGGGATTCCAAAGAAGAGAAAGATACAGAAGAAGATGATAAGGATGCTGAGAAATAAAAACGCAGCTTTCCTATAAAATTGAAGGGATTGGATTTTTATCTGATCCCTTTTTTTATTTTTGTTGTATTCTAAATTTCAAACCACTACACATGAAATTACTAGCCAAGGAGCCTGCTTACTTACTGTTAGAAGATGGAACGCTTTTAGAGGGCACGGCGATAGGCAAAAAAGGTACGAGCGGTGGTGAGATATGCTTTAATACGGGTATGACGGGCTATCAGGAGATCTACACTGACCCTTCCTACACAGGTCAGATCATTGTAAACACCACTTCCCATATAGGAAATTACGGTACGCTAGGTACAGAACAGGAATCGGAAAGCCCCACCATTAGCGGAATAGTCGTAAATGAGTACGCTCAACTGCACAGTCGTGAAACCGCTGATGCCAGCCTGCAGGACTATCTCGAAAAGCATAACGTGGTAGGCATTGCCGACCTGGATACCAGAATGCTGGTGAGGCACATAAGAAGTAAGGGGGCAATGAATGCTATAATATCTTCTGAACTTACAAAGGATGATTTAAAGTCGGAGCTGGATAAGGTTCCTTCTATGGAAGGCCTTGAATTATCGTCAAAAGTCTGCGCTACTACTCCGTATTTTACAGGAGAAGAAAGTAGTGATGTTAAAGTGGCAGTTTTAGACCTGGGAATTAAGTCCAGCATTTTAAATAATCTCAGTTCAAGAGGGGCTTATTGCAAAGTATTCCCTGCAAAAACAAGTTTTTCCGAGATGCAGTCATGGTCGCCGGATGGATATTTCATATCTAACGGCCCGGGAGATCCGGCAGTTATGGATTATGCTGTTGAAACGGTTAGACAAATACTAGAAGCGGATTTACCGTTATTTGGGATATGCCTCGGGCATCAGGTAATAGCCAGGGCATGCGGCATTTCAACATATAAAATGCATCACGGGCACAGGGGACTCAATCATCCCGTAAAAAATTTAGAGACAGGCCTTAGCGAAATTACCTCTCAAAATCACGGATTTGTAGTTTCCGAAGAGGAGGCCAATACATCTGATAAAGTAGAAGTTACCCACCTTCATTTGAATGATGATACCATAGCCGGTCTGAAAATAAATAATAAGAAAGCTTTTGCGGTACAGTACCACCCGGAATCTTCACCGGGCCCGCATGATTCACGATACCTATTCGATCAATTTATTCAACTAATAAAAGACAATCAATAATATGAGCTTAATAGAAAGTGTTTATGCAAGACAAATCCTCGATTCAAGAGGCAACCCTACAGTTGAAGTAGATATTGTTACAGAGAATGGTGTTCTGGGCAGGGCAGCCGTTCCTTCCGGCGCATCGACAGGTAAACATGAGGCTGTAGAGTTAAGGGATGGTGATAAGAACCGGTTTATGGGCAAGGGAGTATTGCAGGCAGTTGAAAATGTGAACTCCATCATCGCTGAAGAACTGGTAGGGTTTTCGGTTTATGATCAAAATCTTCTTGACAAGATCATGCTGGAAGTGGATGGAACCGAAAATAAAGGAAAATTAGGAGCTAACGCCATTTTAGGTACTTCCTTGGCCATAGCAAAAGCCGCAGCTCAAGAATCAGGTCAGTCGCTTTTTAGATACATCGGGGGTGTGAATGCTAATACACTTCCTGTACCGATGATGAATATTCTTAACGGTGGTAGCCACGCAGATAATGCTATAGATTTTCAGGAGTTTATGGTTATGCCGGTGGGAGCGGATACGTTTAGTGAATCGCTTAGGATGGGTACGGAAGTATTTCATCACCTCAAAAAAGTGCTTAGTGAAAAAGGTTTCTCAACAAATGTTGGGGATGAAGGAGGGTTTGCTCCGAATATCCAATCTAATGAAGAAGCAATTGAAATTGTCCTTCAAGCCATTGAGAAAGCTGGATACAAACCAGGCGATGATATTTTCATTGCTTTGGATGCCGCTTCATCAGAGTTTTATGATTCAAAAGAAAAGCTTTATCATTTTTCTTCTACAGGTAAGAAGTTATCTTCTGACGAAATGGTGGATTACTGGGCTACCTGGGTAGATAAATACCCAATCATTTCTATAGAAGACGGCATGGAAGAAGATGATTGGGCCGGATGGAAAGCACTAACGGAGAGCATTGGAAGTAAAACCCAACTTGTAGGGGATGACCTTTTTGTAACTAACGTGAAAAGACTGGGTGATGGAATAGCACAAGGAGTGGCCAATTCCATTTTGGTAAAAGTGAATCAAATAGGCTCGCTCACGGAAACTATTGATGCCGTTAACCTGGCTACTCGAAACTCCTATAAAAGCGTGATGTCGCATAGGTCCGGAGAGACGGAGGATAATACCATTGCCGATTTGGCCGTTGCGTTGAATACAGGTCAAATAAAGACAGGTTCGGCCTCACGTTCAGACAGGATGGCGAAATACAATCAGCTCATACGAATAGAAGAGGAGTTAGGCGAAACTGCCTATTTTCCAGGACGTAATATGTAGAATAAAAGTAGTAGAGGATGCTACTTCCTCTACTACTTTTCTCCGCTAATCGTAATATCGGCTATTGATACAGGTAACTGATTACCCATTTTTTCGTATCTTACCTTAAGATTTTTTAAACTGTCAGTATGAAATTGCCTAAGTACACAAAAAATTTCTACTTCATTTTTACAGCTTTATTCCTCATTTGGATGTTATTCATTGATGCAAATGATTTTGTTACACAATATAAGCTTAACCAACAACGCAAGAACCTAGAGGATGAGAAAGCTTATTATCAAGATAAAATAGTTGAGGTGAGAAATGAGCGTGAGGAACTACTGAGTAATGATAAGCTGCTTGAGAAGTTCGCGCGTGAAAAGTACCTTATGAAAAAACCTGGTGAAGATTTATTTATCGTTGTGAAAGAAAATGAATAAAGTACTTATCATATTGCTTTGCTGTCTTATAGGGTCTGTTTCGATAGCACAAAATAAAAATACGATTGATGAAAGATCACCAGTAAGGGATCGAATATTCTTTGGGGGTAATCTTGGCTTTTCTTTTGGAGACATTACATTCATTGAAGTTGCACCGCTTGTAGGCTATAGAATCACTGACAAACTTTCCGGGGGCTTGCAGGTACAATATCGCCATAGAAATGATAAGCGCTTTACTCCGGATCTTGACGCTACAGATTACGGAGCTAACCTGTTTGCGCGCTATAATTTACCTGCTCCGT
>JBCDHA010000023.1:0-15998 GCA_038750705.1 Bacteroidota bacterium | reverse complement strand
TGTAGAGTACGTAAACGGCATAGTAACAACAAAGGCACCATTCAAGTGCCTTTGTTTTAGTAGCGGGGAGCAGAATCGAACTGCCGACCTCAGGGTTATGAATCCTGCGCTCTAACCATCTGAGCTACCCCGCCATATTTTCATCTTTTCAACTTTTGAAGCAGTTCGTTCAACTGCCGTCCACCAACCGGCGGATATGCATCTAGCGCTCTAACCCCGTGAGCTACCCCGCCGGGGGCTTCAAATAGGAGCGCAAACTTACTAAGTTTGCAAAATAATATCCAATACCTCTTTAATTTTTATTTGGTTTGGCTAGATGTCAAAAATAGTCTAACTTATTAACCGATTAACGAAGTGATTAACAGCGACTTCCTTAATCTTATTTTTCATTTTAACCATGTGCCATGGCGAGATACTTATACACCGCGGATTTTGAAATCAACGCCTCTAAAAAAATGCTTTACCCGTATATCTATACTGCCAGTGGTCTTGCCCAATGGATGGCCGATGACGTCACCATTGACGAGGATAAAGTATTTAACTTTATATGGGATGATGAAGACCATCGAGCCAGACTTATTTCTCATCGCACCAATAGCTATGTGAAGTTTGAGTTTGTTCGGGAAGGTGAAGAGGAGGAAGACCCTGCATTTTTTGAGCTTAAATTAGATATGAATGAGCTTACGCAGTCCGTGTTTTTAAAAGTTACTGACTATTCCGACATGGACGATTTAGAAGAACTTCATGATTTATGGAGCGGTCTCATTGACAATCTCAAAGAGACAGTGGGCGGATAAATAGATATTCTTCTGCATTTCGCTAATTTTGGCTTTCTTTTTGTTGTGAATGGCCAGAATGAAGAAGATTGATAAACTAATTCTGTCGTCCTTTATTGGACCTTTTTTTCTTACCTTTTTAATTGTTGTATTTATACTACTTACTCAGCATATGCTGAATAAGTTTGATGATATTGTAGGTAAGGATTTGGGATGGGATGTTTTAGCTCAACTCTTTTTTCACTTCGCTGTGTTTGTAACCCCGGTAGCCATTCCATTAGCCATTCTGTTGTCTTCACTTATGACGTTCGGCAACCTCGGAGAGCACTTCGAATTGACAGCGCTTAAAAGCGCTGGGATATCTTTAGTGAGGGCGCTCTTGCCCATCTTCGTTTTTGTATTGGGCTTAACCATCTTCGCCTTTTACTCTAATAACTACTTTGTTCCCAGGTCGGCGCTTGAAGCTTACAGTTTACTTTATGATATAAAACAGAAAAAGCCCGCCCTGGACCTGAAACAAGGCGCATTTTATAACGGCATTCCCGATTTTAGTATTAAGGTTAATAAGCGCCATAGTGATGGAAAAACACTGGAAGACATTATTATTTATGACCATAGAAATCAAAATGGCAATAAAAAAGTAACGTTAGCCGATTCCGGGGCCATGTATACCATTTTGAACGACCGGTATTTAAAACTGGAGCTTTTTGACGGACACTTTTTCTTTGAGAACAATACTGACGGCGCCTCCAGAAAAAGTAAGAAGGAGACACTTTCAAGAAGTAGCTTTAGTCGTAGTGAGTATGTCCTGGACCTTTCCTCATTTGGCCTGGACAGAACAGATAAGAGTCTTTTTGAAGGGAATCGAATAATGAGAAACATTCGCCAGTTGGTGGGTGATGTGGACTCCATGGGGCGACAGGTATTGAATAGACGATTAAAAGTTTTTACCGAGATACCCTATTCCTTTTATTTCCATAAACGGAATGATACGATAAGCTTGCCACCCTACTTGCAGCAATACAGTGATTGGAGCGACTCCGTGGAGTTGGCAAAATTAAAAAAGATTGAGAAAGAAGAGGAAAAGGCCAATTCGCTTGTCAAACTCAATAAGCATAAGTTAGATACGTTGAAGGACGGTCCAACATTTAAAAACGCTCAAACGGCCATTGTGGATTCTGAAGAACCTGCAGATGAAAAATATAAACGCAGAAGTAGAATTAAAAAACTGGAAGAGAAGAAGAAAGCTAGGAGTAGGATTGTGAAGCCAAAAACAACTGATCAACTTACTAAGAATACGAATTTAAAAGTTGATCAATCAAAAAATACAAGCCTCAAAGAAGATAAGTTGTTGGAAATAGCTGTTCTACAAGACACCATCAACAAGGATTCGGTAAAAACTACCGCTCAATTGGTCAAAGAGTTGATGGATGAAGAGGTAGATAAAAAAGCCTTACAAACCGCACTAAGTCTATCTCGGCAAGCCAAGAGTAAACTGCAAAACGCAAATCAAAAGATAGAGCAGTATACCCGAGATAAAGATGTATTTGATATTCAGTACCATAAAATACTGGCAAATTCTGTGGCTTGTATTATTATGTTCTTAATAGGCGCTCCACTGGGCGCTATTATTAAAAGAGGTGGTCTGGGAATTCCGGTACTTATGTCGATCATCTTTTTTATCATTTTCTATGTTATCAGTATGACAGGTGAAAAGTACTCAAAACAAGATCTTGTTGACCCGGCCATAGGCATGTGGGCGGCAAATGCCATTCTTTTACCCATTGGCTTACTTTTCCTGCGGCAGGCAAGGGTAGATGCCAGGCTCTTTGATTCTGATTTCTATAATGTTATGATCGAGCGTTTCAGGCGCTGGTTTGCCAAGCGCAAATCCAATCAATAAATTCTACGCAAGGTTGTTTATTGAAACTAGCCTTACTAACTTTGCGCTTTGAATTAAAAACATCAAATATTTAACTAAGCATGTATTTACAAAAAGAGAAAAAACAAGATCTGTTTGAGAATCATGGTCGGTTAAAGGCGAAAAATGATACGGGATCTGCGGAGTCGCAAATTGCACTCTTTACATACCGGATTAAGCACCTTACCGAACACATGAAGAAAAACAAAAAGGACTATTCTACACAACAAGGTCTTTTGAGGTTAGTAGGTAAGAGAAGGAAGTTGCTCAACTACCTTCAAAAAGTGGATATTGAAAGATATCGGGCTATTATAGCAGAATTAAATCTTAGAAAATAAAATAAAGGGAATCGTGTTGATTCCCTTTTTGTCTTTTACAGAGTGCGGTTCAGTGCTCATTATTAAATTAAATTTTTATGCAATTCAATGTTATCAACAAAACAGTAAACCTTCCTGATGGACGTGCTATATCAGTAGAAACAGGTAAACTGGCCAAACAAGCGGACGGGTCGGTTGTAGTACGTATGGGCGACACAATGCTACTGGCCACAGTAGTTTCAGCCAAAGAAGCGAAGGACGATGTTGATTTTTTACCTCTTTCCGTAGACTATCAGGAAAAATTTGCCGCCTCAGGTAAAATACCGGGAGGTTTCCTAAAGCGTGAAGGAAGACTATCCGATTATGAAATTCTTATCAGCCGTTTGGTGGACAGAGCAATACGTCCAATGTTTCCGGATGACTATCATGCAGATACGCAAGTGGCGATATCACTCATTTCCGGTGATGAAGAGGCGCTTCCGGATGCACTTGCTGCTTTTGCGGCTTCATCGGCTCTTGCGGTTTCTGATATTCCTTTCAATGGCCCTATCTCAGAGGTGAGGGTAGCCAGAATTGATGGAAAATATGTGATCAACCCAACGAAAAGTCAAAAAGAAGAGGCTGATCTTGATCTTATTGTTGCGGCTACTATTGATAATATACTAATGGTAGAGGGTGAAATGAAGCAAGTTTCAGAGGATGATATGCTTGAAGCCATTAAGGTGGCACATGAGGCAATCAAGGAACAATGCCAGCTGCAACTGGAGCTTCAGGATGAAGCAGGCAAGACAGAGAAGAGAGAATATTCACATGAAAATAATGATGAAGAACTTGAAGCCCGAATGCAGTCTGAATTATATGATAAAGTATATGCGGTTGCAGAGCAGCAAATAGCTGATAAATCACTTCGTTCGGACTCTTTCAAAGCTATTAAAGAAGAGTTTTTAGAAAGTTTTGGAGAAGAAGCGGAGGTAGATAAGTTTCTTATCAATCAATACTTCAAAGGTATTCAGAAGAAGGCTTGCCGTGACCTCGTTCTCAACGAGCGTAAACGTTTGGACGGCCGTGAGTTAAATCAAATCAGACCTATAGCGTCAGAAGTTGATTATCTTCCATCCACACATGGGTCGGCCGTATTTACCAGGGGTGAGACACAATCATTAAGTACCGTAACCTTAGGTACTAAAATGGATGAACAGCTTATTGACGGGGCTATGTATTCCGGGTCAAATAAGTTTATGCTTCATTATAACTTTCCCGGATTTTCTACCGGCGAAGTGAAACCAAACAGGGGGCCCGCGAGAAGAGAAGTAGGTCATGGTAATTTAGCGTGGAGAGCTATTAAAGAGGTTCTCCCGGCTGAAAGTCCTTATACCATACGTGTAGTATCCGATATACTTGAATCTAATGGCTCATCGTCAATGGCCACAGTTTGTGCCGGTTCGCTAGCACTTATGGATGCAGGTATTCAAATAGATGCTCCGGTGTCCGGAATCGCAATGGGCATGATCTCAGATAGCGATACCGGTAAGTTTGCAATCTTATCTGATATCTTGGGTGATGAAGATCATCTTGGTGATATGGATTTTAAAGTAACCGGTACTGAAAAGGGTATTACAGCCACCCAAATGGACATCAAGGTGGATGGTCTTTCTTATGATGTTCTTAAGCAAGCGCTAGAACAAGCGAAAGAAGGTAGACTTCATATTTTGAGCGAAATGAAGAAAACCATTGAGAAACCAGCCGCTGATCTTAAACCCAGCGCACCTCGATCTGAAATCGTTAAGATCGCTAAAGATCAGATTGGTGCAGTGATAGGACCTGGTGGAAAAGTAGTACAGGAAATCCAAAAAGAAACCGGAGCCACTGTTGTTATAGAAGAGGATGAACATAACGGTATAGTGAGCATTTTTGCCGTCGATAAAGGATCTATGGAGGATGCCCTTAAGAGAATAAAAGCGATTGTAGCCGTACCTGAAATAGGCGAGGTGTATGAAGGCAAAGTAAAATCGATTATGCCATTCGGTGCTTTTATTGAATTCATGCCTGGTAAAGATGGTCTGCTACATATATCTGAAATTAAGTGGGAGCGTATCGAAAAGATGGAAGGTGTTATGGAAGTTGGTGAGCAAGTACAGGTGAAACTTGTGGATATTGATAAAAAAACAGGCAAATTCCGCCTTTCACGCAAGGTATTGCTGCCAAAACCGGAGCGAAAAGAGGAAAACGCAGAATAATATTTTCTTTAGAAGCTTTGCGCTTTGGTGTCTATTCGTTAAAATCGTTGTGGTCTTAACGGATGATATGGAATGAGACAGCTAAAGATTAGCAAGCAGATCACCAATAGGGAAAGCCAATCTCTTGACAAGTACCTGCAGGAGATAGGCAAAGTTGATTTGTTAACCCCTGATGAAGAGGTAGAGTTAGCGCAGCGAATTAAAGATGGAGATCATCTGGCACTTGAGAAACTTACTAAAGCTAACCTTAGGTTTGTTGTTTCGGTAGCCAAGCAATATCAAAATCAGGGTCTCACACTGGGAGACTTGATAAATGAAGGAAACCTCGGACTGATCAAAGCAGCTCAGCGATTTGATGAGACCCGGGGTTTTAAATTTATATCCTACGCAGTTTGGTGGATTCGCCAGTCAATTTTACAGGCGCTGGCTGAACAGTCGAGAATAGTTCGTTTACCACTCAATAGAGTGGGATCGCTGAACAAAATATCTAAAACATTTTCGGAGCTCGAGCAAAAGTTTGAGCGCGAACCCTCACCTGACGAGTTAGCAGAAGTACTTGAAGTAACTACGGCCGAAGTAGTGGATACGATGAAAATTTCCGGTAGACATGTTTCTATGGACGCTCCTTTTGCCCAGGGAGAGGAAAACAGATTACTAGATGTGCTTGAAAATGAACTTGAAGAGACACCGGATAATGAGTTGATGAATGATTCGCTAAGGAGGGAGGTACAGCGGGCACTCTCTACTTTAACACAACGCGAGGCAGACGTAGTTACGCTGTACTTTGGCTTAAACGGAGAGCATGCACTAACATTGGAGGAAATAGGAGAGAAGTTTGACCTCACTCGTGAGCGTGTCCGCCAGATTAAAGAAAAAGCTATTCGCAGGCTGCGTCATACTTCAAGAAGTAAAGCTCTTAAGCCCTATTTGGGTTGATTATCAGATCATAGATTTTTATAATAAGTCCCATAAGATCATGAGGGCTATTTTTTTATCTTTGTAATTATTCTGACAAACTGCTCGCTTAATTTAAATAACCTAAACTTTTCAAATCAGATTGTAGTTGACGTCTTATAAAAAGAATCATAATGACAGAGGAAAAAGTTAAAGTACTAATAATAGGGTCCGGTCCTGCCGGATACACTGCGGCCATTTATGCATCCCGAGCAGGTTTAAACCCTGTAATGGTTACGGGAGGCCAACCTGGAGGTCAGCTAACAACTACGAATGATGTAGAAAATTACCCGGGTTACCCGCAAGGTATAAATGGACCTCAGATGATGATCGATTTCCAGCAGCAAGCGGAACGTTTCGGAACAGATATCCGCTTTGGGCAGGTTACTTCAGTCGATTTTTCGGGTTATCCTCATAAGGCGGTTGTAGATGATAAACATGAAATCACCGCTGAAGCTATTATTATCTCAACAGGCGCCAGTGCCAAATACCTGGGACTGCCTTCTGAGAAAGAATACTATAATAAGGGGGTTTCTGCCTGTGCGGTGTGTGATGGTTTCTTTTACAAGGGAAAAACGGTAGCAGTAGTAGGAGGTGGAGACACAGCCGCTGAAGAGGCTACTTATTTGGCAAACCTTTGCCCTAAAGTGTACTTGATCGTGCGCAGAGATGAGATGCGGGCTTCAAAGATTATGCAAAGCCGGGTGCTTAACAATCCTAACATTGAGGTGCTTTGGAATACGGAAACAGAAGAAATTCTTGGTGATGGCGAAGCAGTTACCGGAATGAGAGTGGTGAATAACCAGACAGGTGAGAAAAGCAATATTGATGTGGAAGGTTTTTTCGTGGCCATAGGACATCAACCGAATACAGATATTTTCAAAGATTACCTGGAAATGGATGAAACCGGATATCTTATTGCCGATCCTGGTACTTCAAAAACTAAAGTTGAAGGTGTATTTGTAACGGGTGATGCTGCAGATAAGGTTTACAGGCAAGCGGTGACAGCTGCCGGTACCGGTTGTATGGGAGCCTTGGATGCAGAGCGTTTCCTTCAGTCTAAAGAAATGGAAATGGTAGAAGGTTAGTCCATTGCCATAAAATTAGATTACTTTGCGAGGTTGTCCATTAGGCAGCCTCTTTTTATATATCCACTAAATAATGATTAAACTTGATATACTCGCGTTTGCTGCCCACCCCGATGATACTGAACTGAGTTGTGCAGGTACTCTGGCCTCTCAGATAGCGGCCGGGTATAAGGTAGGAGTGGTGGATTTAACGCGAGGAGAGCTGGGCACCCGGGGCACACCTGAAATCCGGGATCAGGAGGCTCTGGCATCTGCCGAAATATTGGGGTTGACCATTCGTGAAAATTTAGGACTTGAAGATGGCTTCTTTAAAAATGACAAGCCCAATCAGCTAATAGTAGCCAAGACCATACGAAAATACAGACCGGATGTCGTTCTCGCCAATGCTGTTAAAGACAGGCACCCGGATCATGCCAGGGGTGCTCAATTGGTTGAAGATGCCAACTTTTTGTCGGGTTTATCCAAAATTAAAATCGAAGGCCATGGTGAACTTCTGGCCCCATGGCGGCCTAGGGTGGTTTACCATTTTATCCAAAGTCAATTTTTACAACCGGATTTCGTGGTAGATGTCAGCGAATACTGGGATCTTAAAATGGAAGCTGTAAGGGCCTTTAAATCTCAATTTCACGATCCAAACAGCAAAGAACCCGAAACGTACATTTCTTCTCCTGAGTTCATGAAAATGATTGAATCTAGAGGGAAGGAATTAGGCCACTCTATTGGTGCAAAATATGGCGAAGGTTTTACCGTGAGTAGAAATATTGGTGTTAAAGACTTGTTTGATTTGAAATAGCTTATTTATAAATGCTGCGGATTGCATCTTTAGAGCTGGTTAAGTCGCCATCACCAGGTAATAGTTACCAGACCACTTGATATGCGGTTAATTACATTCATCGTCATTACAGCATCGGCAATTGCTCAACAATAGTCTGATCCGGATTGGAGCAATTTAGACTATTGATGGCGCTCTTAATGAGCTGTTTCGACTGACCTCAAGAAAACGAAAAAGCCCTATTGGCAAGCTTAAGCTCAATATTAGAGCAAATTCTTGCGGTTTTAAATGGATAGAAAGAAGGGTTTAATAATTCCGACTGGGGGATTTTGGACCGAATTTTAGGTAAGTATGGTATTTGTCCTCAAATTGTCCTTCAAGGGCATAAAAAAACCCTAACATATTGTTAAACAACACATTAGGGCAAATTCTTGCGGTCTGGACGGGACTCGAACCCGCGACCTCCTGCGTGACAGGCAGGCATTCTAACCAACTGAACTACCAGACCTTTTTAAAGTGTTGCAAAGCTATCATGGTACCTGAAATTTGCAAAGGAAACTAAAAAAATATTTTACAAGATTTTAAAAAGCATTCGTGGCAACCTAACGTATGTTTGTAACTAGGAAGTAAATTATATTTTTGTACCTTAAATGGTAGTATTTGCATGGTATTGGAATTTGAAAAACCTATAGCCGAGTTAGAAACAAAGCTGAGCGATATGAAGAAATTGGCATCGGAAAGTAATGTTAATGTCAGCGAGGCAGTTTCTGAGTTGGAGAAAAAGATAAATAAGCTGAAAAAGGAAACATTCGAGAATTTAACGCGCTGGCAGCGGGTTCAATTGTCCAGACATCCGGATCGCCCGTATACGTTAGACTACATCTACAATATCACAGAAGATTTTATAGAGATCCATGGTGACAGAACTGTTAAGGACGACAAAGCCATGGTGGGAGGTTTCGGAACAATTGATGGCGTAGCTGCAATGATTATTGGCCAACAGAAGGGACGAAATACTAAGCAGCGTCAGGAGAGAAATTTCGGCATGGCCAATCCTGAAGGGTATAGAAAGGCGCTACGTCTGATGAAGCTTGCAGAAAAATTTAATAAACCGGTAATCACGCTTATTGATACTCCCGGGGCTTTTCCTGGTTTAGAGGCCGAGGAGCGCGGACAGGGTGAGGCAATAGCCAGGAACCTGAAAGAAATGTTTATGCTTAAGGTTCCGGTGATATGCATTATAATAGGCGAAGGAGCCTCAGGTGGCGCTTTAGGCATTGCTATTGGAGACCGCGTATTAATGCTTGAAAACACCTGGTATTCAGTGATCTCACCTGAGTCTTGTTCTTCAATACTTTGGAGAAGTTGGGATTTTAAGGAGCAGGCGGCCGAGGCGCTAAAATTAACAGCTAAAGACATGACGGAGCTCAAGCTAGTTGATGGCATAATAAAAGAACCTGTTGGAGGCGCACATACGGATTTGAAGTGGATAACAACTGAGCTTAAACGTGTTGTACTTGAGGAGCTAAAAACGTTGGACAAACTCACCCCGGAAGAAAGAATAGAGAAACGTATCGAAAAATTCTCTCAAATGGGCGTTGTGCATGAATAAACAACTTAAGCGGTAATCTCTATTGTTCTGCTCAGAATTCTTAGTGCTTTTAGATTGTATCATCATTGGCAATGAGCTTTGAAGCTATGAATCTTCATGTAATCAACACAGGATATTTCAAGTTAGACGGAGGGGCTATGTTTGGTGTTGTGCCTAAGAGCATATGGCAACGTACGAATCCAAGCGACGAAAATAACATGTGTTCCTGGGCTATGCGCAGTCTACTTGTAGAAAACAACGGACGCTTGGCGCTTATTGATAACGGCATGGGCCAGAAGCAAAGTCAGAAATTCTTCAGCTATTATTACCTGCACGGTAACGATTCGCTGCTGGGCTCACTGCATAAAAATGGTTTTAGTACCGGAGATATAACAGATATGTTTCTGACCCATTTGCATTTTGATCATTGCGGTGGTGGCGTATTAGAAAACGACGGTACGTACAACATGACTTTTGAAAATGCCGATTATTGGTCAAATGAGGCGCATTGGAAGTGGGCAACTGAGCCAAATGACAGGGAGAAGGCCAGTTTTCTGAAGGAAAACCTTATTCCAATGCAGGAAAGCGGCCATCTCAAATTTGTGGATTTACAGGCAGATAAACCATTTGACCTGTTTGACCTTATTGTAGTAAACGGTCATACCGATAGGCAAATGCTACCGAAAATCAAGTATAAAGAGCATACCATTGTATTTATGGCGGATCTGTTGCCATCAGTCGGCCATATTCCGCTGGCCTATGTCATGGGATACGATACCCGGCCGTTAATCACCATAAAGGAAAAAAAGGAATTTTTGGAAGAAGCAGCGGATAACAACTATATTCTTTTTTTGGAGCACGATCCCATCAATGAATGTTGCACCGTTAAGCATACGGAAAAGGGAGTGAGACTTGATCGCGTTTTTCCTTTGTCCGAGATTTTATAATGAAATTCGGTGTTGCGCTTTCCGGTGGTGGGGTGAGGGGGGTATCCCATTTAGGTATGCTAAAAGCACTGGAAGAGCATAACATATCAGTTGATGTCGTTTCAGGAACAAGTGCAGGCTCTATCATCGGACTTTTTTATTGTGCTGGTTTTACTACGGAACGTATTCTTGAAATCATTTTGGATATAAGTACGTTCAAGCTTGTCCGCCCGGCGCTAAGTTGGAACGGCGTGCTGAAGATGAGTTCCATCAGGCAATACCTTGAAGGTTTTGTCAAGCATGATAATTTTGCCGATCTGGAGATTCCCCTGATTATTGCCGCAACAAATCTTAAGAAAGGAGAAACTACGTATTTTAAGAAAGGTCCGCTCATAGAAGCGGTTTGCGCGTCTTCATGTATCCCTGTACTGTTCGATCCTGTTATATTGGCGGGAGAACAATATATAGATGGGGGTATTCTTAATAACCTTCCGGCCGAAGCAATTCGCACTAAATGCGATATATTGCTTGGCTGTCACTCTAATCCGATAGATATTGATTTTGTCCCAAAGCATGCAAAGGACGTTATGGAGCGTGCGCTAATGCTTTCAATCACCAGAAATACCTATTTAAGTAAACAGACATGCGATTACTTCTTCGAACCAAAGGGGCTTGGAAGCTACAAGGTAATGGACATCAATAAGGCTCAGGAGATATACCGTATTGGCTACGATCAAGCCATTGAATTTTTAGAAACCTCGGATTTAATTGAGAACGTCAAATGACATTTAGAGATCAAATACTGCAGGGAATTCCAGATCAATTACCTGAACTAAGACCGTATGATAAATCGGTCAATCACGCGCCACGCAGGAAGGATATTCTTAACGAAGAAGAGAAGTCATTGGCTGTTAAGAATGCACTGAGATATTTTAACCCTAAACATCATGAATTACTTGCCCGGGAATTCATGGCGGAACTTAAGGAGTTTGGTAGAATATATATGTATCGTTTTCGGCCTGCCTATGATATGTATGCAAGGGCGCTGGAAGACTACCCTTTTAAATGTTCGGAAGCCGGGGCAATAATGCTGATGATCCAAAATAATCTTGACCCAAAAGTCGCCCAGCACCCGCACGAACTTATCACATATGGTGGAAATGGCGCCGTATTTCAGAATTGGGCCCAGTACCTTGTCACTATGCAATACCTGGCAAATATGACAAGAAAACAGACATTGCATATGTATTCCGGTCATCCCATGGGCTTGTTTCCGTCTTCAAAATCAGCGCCACGCTGTGTTGTGACTAACGGCATGATGATACCCAACTATTCCAAGCCTGATGATTGGGAAAAGTACAATGCTTTGGGCGTAACACAGTACGGGCAAATGACTGCAGGTTCCTATATGTATATTGGCCCTCAAGGCATTGTTCACGGTACTACCATCACTCTACTTAATGCGGGCAGAAAAATTGGAAATGATCTAAAAGGGAAACTATTTGTTTCTTCGGGGCTGGGAGGTATGAGTGGGGCTCAACCAAAGGCTGGAAACATTGCAGGCTGTATATCCGTAGTTGCTGAAATCAATAAGAAGGCCATACAAACCAGGCATTCGCAAGGATGGGTAGATGAGGTAATTAATGATCTGGATGAACTGGTTAAACGTGTTCAAGAAGCAAAGCAAAATAATGAAGTGGTTTCAATAGCCTACTATGGTAATGTAGTGGATGTATGGGAGTACTTTGATAAGCATAATATATACATTGATTTGGGCTCAGACCAAACCTCGTTACATAACCCGTGGGCGGGGGGATACTATCCTGCGGGAATGACCTTTGAGCAATCAAACAGGCTTATGGTGGAGAACCCGGAGGAATTTAGAAATGAGGTTCAAGCGTCACTTGTCAGGCATGTTAAGGCCATCAATGCTCATACAAAAAATGGGACTTACTTCTTTGACTACGGCAATGCTTTTCTTCTTGAAGCCGGCAGGGCGGGCGCTGATGTCTTTCGAAACAAAGAAAAAAAGCAGTTTAAGTATCCCTCTTATGTGCAAGACATAATGGGGCCAATGTGTTTTGATTATGGTTTTGGCCCTTTCCGATGGGTGTGTACCTCGGGTAAGGCAGAAGATCTGAGAAAAACGGATCAAATCGCCGTACAAGTACTCGAAAAGATGGCGGGTAAGGTCGCGATAGAAATTAAACAGCAGGTTGAGGATAACTTGAAATGGATAAAAGCTGCCGAGGAAAATAAGTTGGTAGTAGGCTCTCAGGCTCGTATACTTTATGCGGATGCCGAGGGCCGTATAGAAATTGCCAAGGCCTTTAATAAGGCGATACGTGAAGGCCAAATCGCCCCTGTGGTTTTAGGCAGGGATCATCACGACGTATCCGGTACCGACAGTCCGTACCGGGAAACCTCAAATATTTATGATGGATCACAGTTTACAGCCGATATGGCTATCCATAATGTTATCGGCGATGCTTTCAGAGGAGCAAGTTGGGTTTCAATTCATAATGGAGGTGGAGTTGGATGGGGTGAGGTGATCAACGGTGGATTTGGTTTGTTATTGGATGGAACCAAGAACGCTGGGAAGAGGCTTAAGAATATGCTATTTTTTGACGTGAATAACGGCGTGGCGCGCAGAAGTTGGGCAGGTAATGAAGGAGCTACATACGCAATTAAGAAATCCATGCACGCTAACCACAATTTGGACATTAGGTTGGCAGAAAACGACTGAGAAAAGATAAAGTCAATTTGACAATTTTGACTATATCTTTATCTGAATATTTACTATATGATAGTGAGAGTTACTGTTTCAGTTCGCTCTTATATATAGCGTTTGAGGATTTTTCGGACATTATTAGCGGCACGATCCGACACAGTACACGACAAAAACCAAAATCAAACCATCGGATGAATAAAAACATAAGTAAAACAGTAAAAAAGCCAGATTACCGCGCATTAAATTGAAGATTCATCCGATGGATCTTCCCAATAAGTAGTGTTTTAACTTTTGTCATGTACTGTGACGATCCGATCTTTACACTAACTTTTTTATTGGTAAAATCTTATTTACTTTAGGACTTCAATAAACTCAATCAACTATGAAAAAGATTTTATTTACGGCGTTTTCTGTACTTGCATTTACCGTAGCTGTTAACGCTCAAATTTCAGGAGGCGTTAAGGCTGGGGTAAATTTCGCAAACCAAGATTATGAAGCATTAGGTTTATCAGCGTCATCTGATAGTAGAACCGCGTTTCATGCAGGTGCCTTCTTTACAATCATGTTTGCAGATCAATTTGGCTTACAGCCTGAAATATTGTATTCTGGCCAGGGTTCGACAATTGAGTCTTTCTCTCCTGGTTTAGATGATATTGATCAGAACTTCAATTACTTAAATATCCCTGTATTGTTCCGATACCAGATTATTGATATCCTAAGCTTACATGCCGGTCCGCAGCTTGGGTTTCTTCTAAATGCGGAGGCCGATGATGAAGATATTAAAGATGAATTTACCAGTACCGATTTCAGTTTGGCTTTTGGCGGACAGGTGGACTTGCCAATGGGATTTGTAGGAGGTATTAGATATAGTTTAGGTTTATCTGACATTAACGATTCTGATGATGATAGTGTAGAAGTTAATAACAACAACTTTCAAATTTATGTAGGCTTCAAATTATTTGGTGAATAGTTGAGCATTTTGATGAAATATTACATGAGCCGATGGAGACATCGGCTTTTTTTGTATTATTGACAAAACTTAAAATATAAAAAAATGAAAAAAATATGGGTGGCTGGCATAATTTGCTTACTGACATTTACAAATGCTTTCTGTCAGTCTTATGGTGTAAAAGGAGGCTTGAATTTTGCTGGCATTAAAGTTGACAATGGAGCGGATCCTGATGGCAAGGTAGGAGCACATTTCGGAGGCTTCATAAAAAAAGGAATTCAAAGCGACTGGTCGGCTCAAGGAGAAATTCTATTTTCTTTTCAAGGCTGGGAGGACCAAAATGTTACGTATTTAAACTTACCGATTCTTGCGGTATACAACGTAGATGATAATTTATCATTTCATGCAGGGCCTCAACTGGGCATTTTGCTCGGTGGCGATAATGATGCCTCGGACTTTTTGAAAACGGCAGAAGCTACCTTGGCTTTTGGAGGAGAATACTATTTTCAACCTAGCGTTTATGGAGGAGCGAGATATAATTTAGGTTTATCAAATATTAACGATTTCAATGATGGAGCTGATCTGTTCAATAGAGTTTTTCAGATTTACATTGGATATAGAGTAAAATAGAATCATGAAAAAAATACTTTTAGTCTTTGTCTGCGCTTTATTCATTTCTTTTCAATCCAATGCCCAGGCCGGTTTTCGTTTAGGTTTAAAGGGTGGGTTAAATTTTGCAAATTTAGATACTGATATAGATACAGATTCGCGTACAGGTTTCCATGCCGGTGCATTTGCTACGATTAAACTTACCAAGTTTGCCATACAACCTGAGATCATTTTCTCACAGCAGGGATCTGAGATTGATATCAATGGAAGTGACTTGGAAAGCAACTTCAGTTATATAAACATCCCTGTAATGCTTAAACTCTATCTTATTGGTGGATTGAATTTACAACTAGGGCCACAATTTGGCTTCTTGGCCTCAGCCAAACAGGATGCATTTGATATTATCACTGGTAACGTTAGAGAAGAGGATATTAAAAGTGATTTAAAGGGCTCAGATGTTAGCTTAGGCTTAGGTGCCGGTATTGATTTACCATTTGGATTGACAGCGGACGCCCGTTATAATCTTGGTCTTTCCGAAATTGATGATGCAGAGGCCATTGACGCTACCAAAAACCAGGTTTTCCAGATTTCTGTGGGCTATCGCTTTATAGATCTTGGTAAGTAGTTATTCTGCGATAATCAGGTAGTAATTCTTTTTCCCTTTTTGAACAAGAATATACTTAGCCTGTAGCAAATCAAAGTCAGCGACTTCATTTGGGTCGCTGATTTTTTGTTTATTAATACTCACTCCACCACCCTGGATCATCCTTCGAGCTTCCCCCTTAGATTTAAATATTATGCCGCTGGTCGTTTCAGAAAGTAAAGTGGTTACGTCATTAACACTTTCTAAATCGTTTTTAGCTATAGTAGTTTGAGGGACCCCATCAAATACTGCCAATAAGGTGCGCTCGTCCAGGGCCACCAAATCATCGGTGGTAGATTTACCAAACAGAATGTTAGAGGCTTTTACGGCCATCTCATAACCTTCTGCGGAATGAACTCTAGCGGTTATATCTTTGGCAAGGGCCTGCTGTAGAAGGCGCTGGTGAGGCGCTTCATTGTGTTTGCTCTCAATAGTCTCAATCTCTTCTTTTGACAGCAAGGTGAAAATACGTATGTAATTCGCA
>JBCDHA010000022.1:0-16476 GCA_038750705.1 Bacteroidota bacterium | reverse complement strand
TTTAACTTCAGAAAGTGGATCGTAAAGTACCAAAAGAAACTAAAAATTTGGCTGGATATCGTTGGCCAAATTTGGGCTAACCTCCAGGCCAAATCAAAAAGATTTGAACCAATACCTACTTTTTAAGGGACGACTACTTAACCAGACTTTAGCACCTAATCGGATTTTGGATGCATATGGAGCTGTTGCTTGGGAGGGAGTAATCACTGGAATTGAGGATCGAATTGTCTTTGGTGGACATTATTGTTCCTCAGGAAATGAAGTCCGCATTGAGCCTGGCATCTTATCACGTTATTGTGTTTCTTTTGAGGACATTCCTCCCCATGGCGATAATATAACTGAATATACATGGAGCCTTCAAGTCCAACATGAAGATGGGTTTTTGGAAGTGCTTGCAGACGTTGATGGCGGAGGCAATGGTTCAAGATGGAACTTTACATTTAATTCTTCCATGATTCCACCCGGATACAATTATGACCGAAACAGTAATGGAGATATCGTAGGAAAAGTAGTTTGTGTTGGATTTGATGATGACGGCTATTATCATAGGGCAGAAATGGATGTGGGTATAGGATATAAGCCTAACTCTCCCTTAATACTTGATGCTTACGTATCGGATGGTATAGTGAACATTGATTTTTTGGGAAGTAATTCGGTAGATTACTATAAAGTGTATTACGATGACGACAATGCTGCTCCTTATGATGGCACAGGTGCTAATGAGGGAAACTCTCCAATCTCAAATATAACTAATACCTCTTTCTCGTTAACCGGGTTAAACACTACCTTCAATGACCACACCATTCTAATTGCTGCAGTCAATAGTTATGGAGAAAGTGATCTAAGTGAAGCCTTTATAGCTTACGCTGACGGCCCGGAGGGTTCCACTTTTGCAAACCCTATTATTATTGGCACCTTATCAAATGGTACGACTAACCCCCCTGCAATGAGCAATCATGTGAGTAATGGCTTTGGTAACACCTATGATGGTCTATATAACCAAGATTCAGATGATATTTTCTTCAAATTTTATATTCCGGTAGAAGGTACAGTTACGCTGAAAACATGTAGCTCAATAGACACCTACTTGCACATGCTGAACCATCAAGGGTTTACTATTAGTTCAAATGATAATGGGTACAGCTGTCAAGCAGTGGCCTCAGTACCTGATGATACCCGTCAAAACGTATTACCCTTATCAAACCTCCAATCAAGTATCACCGTGCAAAACTTATCTCCACGTTATTATTATGCTGTTGTAGAAGGCAAATCTTCTAATGCAGGATTAATCAATCTGATTATTGAATTTACGCCCAAGTCTACTGATCAAGATGTGGTGTGGGAAGATTTTTTTAGAACATCAGTCAGCGGAACAACCATTAGGAATACAAACACATCATCTGGATGGAAATCATCAGCTGCTTCGGCTAATAGGATTCCATCGAATACAGATGGACACTTTGAGTTTGTAGTTCCTTCTCCTAGCAGAAATAGAATGATTGGTTTCTCAGAAAATAATTATAACGATGGCACATGGAGAAACCATTGGGAAACGATCCAATATAACATGTATCTTCGATCTAACGGTAACATTTCAATTTATCATAGTGCCTCTTCCCAAGGCTCGGCAGGAACCTATAGTGCCGGTGATCTTATCCGCATCGAAAGAGCGGGTTCGCAAATCAAATACAAAGTGAACGGGGCTGTTCGATTTACTTCCAGTTGTCCATATTCAAAGTCTTTAATCATTGACTTCTGTTTGTATACGCCCAATGATTTTTTTGATGATGTTAAAATTTCTGCCCCTCCTTCCATGTCAATGGCTGCATTAGGATATGTACCAACAGCTACTGATTTGGAAAGGATTCGTAATAATGCTCAACCCATACTAGAGGATAGCGCAGCTAGTAGTCTATTTTCTACCTTAAAGGTTAGTCCAAATCCTACGAGAAGTAAAGTAGATCTTTCTATGGAATCGGAAGTAGTCACTGAGGCGCAGGTATTTATTTATCACGATAGAACGGGTGCAGTAATGAGAAATAGAGCCTGGTTGTTAAGAATTGGCAGAAATTCCAAATCACTTCAAATCAGAGACTTACCGTTTGGAACTTATATCATTGAAGTTGTAGTCGCTGGTTCAAGCAAGCAAATAAGGGTCTTGAAGTATTAGGACTATTGACTACTTATCAATAGAATCTAAAGGGTTGGAAGAAATTGGTGAGATTGGCCGTTGAGTGCCAGGTGTTTGGGTGTTGAAGGTCTTGAGTTTCTGGTTGCTTGTGGCTGGGTGCGGGGTGGAGAGCATAGTGACTAGGGAAGAGGTAGGGAGCCGGAGTTGCAGATAGGAATGTTGAATTAAAAATTGGGTAGGGGTGCCGGGTGTCTGGATATTGACGTTTTGGAGTTTTGGGTGTAGGGTTACTGGTTTCGCATAGGGCAAAGGGTAGAGTGATATTGTGCTAAAGGTTGGCATTAGAAGTTAGTGTTAAGTACTGGGTTCTTGGGCGTTGGGTTTTAGAGCCTGGAGTTACCTATTGTGATATAATGATTCCAATCGAAAGTTCCAGGCCGGTTAAATCCAGTTTTGCATCGCTGTAATCTACCTCCCGGGTAGTGAGCCCTCCCGAGGTATTTCCGCCTGTGTAGCTTCCTGATAAGCCAAAGTCTGCATCGCCAATTAAATAATTGGCCTCAAAGGTTAGTCCCCACTGCCTGGTGATGAAAATGACATACTCTGCTCCAAAAAAGTAACCAAATCCCGGTTTGCTGTCAAAATCAAATGATGAGTTTGCCACATCCCAGGACTCAAACTGCCTGATCGCTTTATCGATATTTCCGTTGTTAAGCTTATTATCAAAGGTAAGGAACCCGAATCCGCCTCCTTTTATCCTGAACTCTTGCTTCTGGCCAACGAATTGTAAAACCAGTTCCACGGGCACCATAAGGGTGAAATTCGGGCCTACTAAAGCATCCTTCGATTCAAAGTCATCAATATCTTTGATATTTAAGCCAGACATTCGATAGAGTGAAAAACCTGTTTGTAATGCAAAGTAGTTATTCAAATCAACGCCAACACCACGAATGGAGAAAGGGCTGATGGGAGTGGAGAAGTAGCCATTCTTAGGCAGAAAGTACGAGAACGATAGCCCTACTTCCTGGGCGCGAGTTTTTCCTATGCCTGCCATAGTAATTATAAAGAAGACCACAGATACTTTCTTTATGCTGCCTATTCTCATTATGTTTATTATCTTAACCAACGAACAAGATTCTGATAAAACTATGATTAAACAATCCGTAATAAAAATTCTAACCTTGGTTATTGCAGCTGCTTTGGTATTTAGCTGTTCGTCTCATAAGGAGGAAATAGAACCGGGCGATAAAATAATTTGGGGAGGCACAATTTACACGGTGAATGATCAGAAGACTATGGTGGAAGCAGTGGTCACAAAAGGTGATCGTATTGTATTTGCCGGAGACAGCCTGGAAGCGCTGAACTACTTAGGCGAAGGCACTGAGGTTATTGATTTAAAGGGTAAGACAATGACGCCTGGTCTGATCGAAGGCCACGGTCATATCATGGGTTTGGGTTATAACGAATTAAACATAGATCTATTGGGTGTGAAGAGCTACGATGACCTGATAGATAAAGTAAAAAAAGCTGCTGATGAAGCGGAACCTGGCGAATGGATTACAGGTAGGGGCTGGCATCAAAGCAAATGGGATCTGTCAGAAGAAGAGGTAGTTAAGGGGTTTCAAGTGCATGATAAGCTAAGTGAGGCAACACCTGATAACCCTGTTTATCTCAGGCACGCCAGCGGTCACGCAGGGTTTGCTAATGCTAAGGCCATGGAGATAGCCGGTGTACAGCAGTTGTCAAAAGAATCTATGCTCGAAGGCGAGGTAGAAGGTGGAGAAATAATAAGAGATAACCTGGGTAATCCAACAGGGATATTCAACGAAAGAGCCCAAACATTAATTACACGAAATATTCCTGAAACCACGGAAGAAAAAGATCAGAGGGCATTAGAGTTAGCCATTAAAGCCTGCTTGAGAAATGGTATTACAGGATTTCATGATGCTGGGGCTACGCGCGGATCAATATCTCTTTTTCGTCAATTTAAAGAGCGCGGAGATTTAGGTATCAGGCTTTATGTCATGCTTACGGGCTGGGATAAGGAGTTATTGGAAGAATGGTATGTAAAAGGCCCTGAAATTGATACTGCCCGGAACCTTCTTACCATACGCTCGGTAAAACTTAACTGCGATGGCGCCTTAGGATCGCGTGGGGCATGGCTTCTGGAAGAGTATACCGATAGGCCGGGTCATTTTGGTCATGAGACTTTACCTATGGATTTTGTCTTGGAGACCTCTAATAAGGCATTAAAAAATGGATTTCAAGTTTGTTCGCATGCTATTGGCGACCGGGCGAATAGAGAAATACTAGACAGATATGAAAAGGCCTTCACGGATAATCCAGGACTGATCTCCGACCACAGGTTTAGAATTGAGCACGCACAACATCTACACCCTGACGATATTCCGAGGTTTGCACAATTAGGGGTAATACCCGCTATGCAGGCCGTTCATATGTCGTCAGACAGGCCCTGGGCAATTTATCGTTTGGGAAGAAAAAGAATAGTAGAAGGTGCCTATGTGTGGCAAAAGCTATTGAAGTCCGGAGCTAAAATTGTAAATGGAACAGATGTGCCTGTAGAGCCGTTAAATCCAATAGCCTCATTTTACGCAAGTGTAGCCAGAAGAACTTTAGAAGGCACGCCGGAAGGCGGATATGAGCCGGACCAAAAAATGACAAGAGAGCAAGCTTTAAGATCATATACGCTGGATGCAGCCTATGGAGCTTTTGAAGAAGATGTTAAAGGCTCTATTGAAGTAGGAAAGCTAGCTGATTTCACCGTATTTTCTGATAATATCATGACCATTCCCGAATTGGATATTTTGAAAACTAATATCGAAATGACCATTTTCGCAGGTGAGGTCGTTTATACTAAATAATAATCCATATTACTATGATCACTAAATTAACCCAGAATTTCTCTTTACTGATTTTACTTGCACTGTTGGCATTTTCTTGTGCTCAGCCTAAAGAAGATAACGGCGGTGAAGTTGAAACGGCAGAAGAACCAGCAGGTGAGGAACCTGAAAGTGCACCAATTGCCAGCCCTAGAAAAACAGTTTCCGGTACTATTGCCGGCGCCCGGGTTACGGTAGATTACGGTTCTCCGGCCGTTAAAGGTCGTGAAATATGGGGTGGCTTAGAGCCCTATGGTAAAGTGTGGCGTGCTGGCGCAAATGAAACCACATCTATTGAATTTTCTAATGCGGTCACCATTGGAAATACACAAGTTCAGCAAGGCAAATATGGATTTTATCTTATTCCAAATGAAGGTGAGCCGTGGGTAGCTATTCTAAATACCGATTGGAACCGCGATGAGCACGGCGCTTGGGGAGCCTATAATTATAATCGGGAAAACGATATAGTTCGAATAGAGGTAAGTCCGGAGTGGGGCGAGGAAATTAGTGAGAGATTAAATTATAAGGTTGAAGAAGATGGCATTGTACTCTCATGGGAAAAAATGACGGTAAGAGTGCCTGTCAGCGCCACGGAAAATGGATAAAAATTACTGGCGTATGAGAAAGATTTTTTGATTTGGAATCATTCGCTAAAAACACACTTTAAACTCCTAAAGGGCAGTTCTTAGTGGAGGTAGTTTCCGCTTTGAAGAAAAATCTACAAGGTCAATAACCGTCAATTTAGATTTTAAATCAGATACCGTAGAACAAGGTTTGTATATCTAAGACACTTAATGATTTTTTGGCTCTGCCTGGTAGGATAGAGACCTAAACACAATGCCTATACATATCAATATTGGTAGAACGTTAGTTGAAATAGATATAAACGGAGAGTTAAGAATACTTTTATGCAAAAACCATATTCAGGATTTACTATGGTTTCATGAAAGTGTAAGGATCAAAATCAGAAAGAACTGGAATTGGCGTAATCAAAAGATAAGAGATGGTGATTGGGCAACTACTTCTTTTCTATACCTTAAAGCTCCTTCAAAGGAATTGAATGTTGAAAAAAATAATTTTGAGGGCATTCATTAAAAACCTGTTGCTAACAATAGCAAATGGGGGCGTTGGGTGGTTTACGAAAGTTCAGCGCTATTTACATACACCCCCAAACCTTGGTTTTGGCCTATAGATTGACTAAAATGAAAACAAAAAACAGCGAACCACTTTTATTTCAAGTATTTCTGAGCTTTCTTCTTAAGCATGTCCCGATCTGCTGTTATTGATGGGTCACTAAATATTTTAGATGATAGCTCTGCAATCACCCCTTTTTTATAGCCAAGTCGTTGAGCGACATCCTCGCAAAAAACTATTTCACTTTTGAAGACCTGACCATCAACTTTCATAAGTTGAACAACATGATAAAGGTGCTCAAATTTTTGATCTTCAGTCAGTAGAGTCAAATCCCCGATCGGTCGTGCGGGATTTCTCATCATTTCATCTATCTGATCTTTGTCTATGCCGTTCGATATCCCTATCATTTGTATTAGTTTCGCTTCTTTTTCAGCTACTTCACTATCGCTTGCCGCCAGTTGGATTAGCACATTTAAAGTTTCTTCTACCATTTTTGTTGTATTACGTTCCTCTCGTGAATGGGCCAATATAGTTAAAAAAATAATAAATCCGTAACTACTATTGATAACTGATGTTTTCACGTAAGTTATATATGAAATATAAATATAACTTTGGTGTTTAACACTACTGGAGAAAAGATTTTTTGATTTGGAATCATTCGCTAAAAACACACTTTAAATTCCTAAAGGGCAGTTCTTAGTTAATTACTCCGGCCATTTGGCGGGCGGGGTAGTTTTCAGATTTTAAAAAAAATCTTTTCTCGGACACTTTAAAGACACTTTTTTCTTGTTTAGAAAATTTAGTAGGACACGAGCATTTAAAATTATTGAAGCGATGCAACCCTGGATTACGTCTATGGTCTTTTGGAGTACAATTAAATAGATTATGAGAATATTGAAAATTGCCTTAACGCTACTCGTTGCTTGTTACGGTACTGTACTGATAGCGCAATCTGAAAACAGGGATGTTCGTGAATTTGATGCTATAAAAGCCTCGCAAGCTATTGATGTCTATCTTAAGCCGGGAAGCAAAGAAGCTGTTAAAGTGGAAGCTCGTGGTATAGATCTTGATGAGGTATTGACTGAGGTATCGGGAGGCAGACTTAAGATTTACCTGGATGATGGCAGGCACAGAAATCATACGGTTAAAGTTTATGTGACTTTTGTCAAGCTTGAAGATATTTCGGCCAGCTCTGCAGCAACAATAGTTTCCAATGGAACAATCAAGGGCGATAGATTGGATTTGAGTGTTTCCAGCGCGGCAGATATTGAAATTGATGTAGATGTGGACGAAATTGACGCCTCTGCTTCTTCTGCTGGAGATATTGAACTCTCCGGTAGCGCCAAATACATAAATGCAAGCGCTTCAAGTGCCGGTGGAGTGGATGCGTACGATCTGGAAGCTAAACAAGTAAGAGCCAGAGCAAGTAGTGGAGGCGGGGTAAAGGTTTATGCAACAGATGAAATCGATGCTCGGGCAAGTAGTGGCGGCAGTATTCGGTACCGAGGCAATCCGGCGCGCTCACAAACGGATTCAGGAAGCGGTGGATCAGTCAGGAGGTCAAACTAGCTATTGCTTAAAAGGTTCTCTAATCTTTTCTTCACGCATGTTTAACTCCAGGTTAAGTAAGGCCTTATTAAAATCTTTTAGGTAGGAAGCATACATCCTTCTGTCAAACATGTTTTTTATTTTAGACGAAGGGCGATTAAAAGAGAAATTGATCATTTTCTATTTGTTTCAGTGGTAACACCACCCATGTTACTAATGTTCCAACATATTAATAAAGACACTTTAGAAACAATAAAGGTTGCTTTTTGTGTTATTAGTGGTGTAATTAATCGGTAGAACATACTATTTATTCGATGAAAGCTTCGCTGAGAGACTGGTTTAACCATAAGCTGGTTTATCCTATTCTTTCATTTTTAAATAACGGGACATCTGTTAAAAGCTTAGCCCTTGCTTTGGCTCTTAGTGTTGTTCTGGGCCTTTTTCCAGTACCGGGATCTACGACCCTGCTGTGCTTTTTAGTGGCTATTGTTGGTAACTACAATATTGCTGTCATGCAGTTGATCAATTATTTGATCTACCCTATTCAGCTACTCCTTATTATTCCGTTAATGGCTTTGGGATCGGCGCTTCTAGGGTTGGATATGGGCTTATTTACTGTTTCTGGTATGGTTGACTTATTTAGGGAAGACTTTTGGCAGGCACTACATAGCCTATGGAAATTTCAACTTGCAGGCGTGATGGCCTGGGGTATTTTTATTTTACCGACATCTATCCCCTTATACTATTTATGCAGAATTCTAATTGATCGAGTTTCCAGTTAGCTATTCTTACTTTTCGCCCAAAAGGTAAATTCCAAAGCAGCAAAGAGAATAATTGAGTCACCCAATAATTCCACACTTTCTTCAACCGCGTTTTTAACGTCTCTGACATAATTTTCTTCCATAACCGTCTTCCACATGATAGTTTCACCAAAAAGGCGGGAGTAAATAAAGGTCACAAGCATGCCACCTATCATCAGACCAAACGGGTAGCTGATCATATAATCAGGAATAGTTTCTTGTATGGATTTTCTGGACCGAAAAGATCTATAGCCTACAAAAGCAATAACCAGCAAAACCAATGTTTGCCAGGCGCCATCATATACATAAGCGTCAAGTACGGCGTCAAATTCCCTAATGAATGCCATTAGGAAGAACCCCCCAACTAATAAGGACAAGGATGCTGTCTTTTTGTAATTAACGGTGCAAAAAAGATAAGCTAAAACGGTTAGAAAGAATGTTCCCTCTTGGAAATATTCCGTTAATGAATTTTCGTAAAATTTGCCCCCGGTTGATCTTGCGTCATAAAGAAACACAAGGCTAAGAGCAAGGAGGTACGCGGAATAAATAATGATTCGTACGATGGTGAGAATTTGAGCTTTCTTCATTTTAAACTTTCCGTAATGGCGTGAAGTTAATACTTATTACCTGGATTTGCCGCCTGTCAGCAGCTCAGTTTTAAACTGGAATAACGGGCATTGAAATGTTCGGAACCGTACATTTTAAGGAGATATACCCATTAGAAAGTAAACAGGCGGCATGGCATTGATATTGCTGAATTAAAATAATTATTCTTTCACAACGTTCCTTTGCAAGCAGATAATCCAAACATGAATAAGATCAAATCTTTCTTTTGGTATTGCTCCGGCGCCGATATCAAATTGCTTAATAAATGCGCGACAGATTCTTCAAAATATGTGGGAATAGGAGCCACCGTTTTTTTTACCGGACTTTTCGCCGCGCTGGCAGCAGGGTATGCCCTCTACACGGTTTTTGATAACCCATTTGTAGCTACCATCACAGGGGTACTGTGGGGGCTTATGATTTTTAATCTTGACAGATATATAGTTTCGAGCATGCGAAAACGGGGAAATCGTTGGAGTGAGTTTGCTATGGCAATACCAAGATTACTCCTGGCTGTACTGATATCTATCGTGATAGCAAAGCCTTTGGAATTGAGGATTTTCGAAAAAGAAGTGAATGCAGAGCTTCAGGTAATGCAGCAGGAAGAAAAATCCAGGCTTGAAAATGAGGTATCGGGACGTTATGGAGCTATCAAAAGTGAGCTCGTAGGGGAAATAAAGTTATTAAAAGATGAATTAAACTCGTTAGCAACCAAGAGAGATGAATTATATGAAATTGCCAGGATGGAGGCAGATGGAACGGGAGGGACCATGAAGAGAAATGCCGGCCCCATCTATCAGATAAAGAAGGCCGATGCAGATAAAGTACAACTAGAGTTAGATGAATTAACAGAAAAGAATGGCTCACTTATCCAGAATAGGTATGAACAACTTTCACGACTGGATTCCACCCGTAAGGCAGAACTTGCGGCTATAAAACAGGTGCAGCTTGGCGGTATAGCTTCTCGTGTAGAGGCTCTGGATCGCTTGACAACCTCCAGTGATGCCATAGGTATGGCTAGCTTGTTCATTATACTGCTTTTCATTGCTATTGAAACCGCCCCTATTTTTGTTAAGCTCATTTCTACCAAAGGGCCTTATGATTATGTACTGGAAACCGCAGAGCATAAGTTTGAGACCGACGCCATTAATGATAAAGCGTATATCCATGATCAGTTAAAGAAACGAAGTGAGAAACTTGCCCCCAGAGAAAAGGAATTTGTATCTGATGCGTTGGATATTCGCCTAAATTAGGTCTTTGTTTACCACCAGAATACTATTTTATTTTAGTGGTGTCCGAGAAAAGATTTTTTGATTTGGAATCATTCGCTGAAACACCCTTTAAATTCTAAAAGGCAGTGCTTAGTTACTCCCGCCATTTGGCTGGTGGAGGGTAGTTTTCAGCTTTAAAAAACAATCTTTTCTCGGACGCTTTAAAGACACTTATTTCTTGTTCAGAAAATTTGGTCGGACACCCGGTAATTTTATTTTATCATTAATCTTCCCGTTTGTCGATTATTTCCCGAGACTATTTCATAAAAATATAACCCCTTCCTGTACGAATTCAGCAAAACCTGATCGCGTTCGGATTCCAGTTTTTTCACCAACAATAATTCTCCATTGCTATTAAATAGATGAAAGAAAGCATCCTTACCGTTAAAATCCTTGAGTAAGATGTTTAGCCCATTAAAGCGTTCAGCAGGATTCGGGAATAAAACTGCTGTAGTAGTCTTTAAAAAACGAACGGTATCTATCCTACTGTAAATATTTGAGCCGCTGATAAACTCAACATTTGCGCGGTACACATTAAGTCCATCCTGAGCTGTGGTATCGGTATGGAAAACTTCACTGGTTTTCGGATCATCGACCTTGTATAACGTGACAAAACGGTCATTTGCCAGTTTTTCAAAAGATACGCTGCCCACCTGATACGTTGTTCCCAGTGCAAGACTAAGGTCCACACCTATATCAGAATTTAGATTAGTAAAAAAATTCATGATGTAACAGCCGCTGCCTCTTAAAGTATAATCAAAGGTGAGATTTCTGAGGCCACTTTTTTTGTCGAATACAGGTGTAACGGTGAAGTCAGACTGCGGAAATTGTAATTTGTTCATTACGATTACTGTATCTGATGATTCAATGACGGTTTCCAGGTACTTTTCCCCCGGGCTGCTTACAATATATTTGGTGGCATTATCAAGTTTTGGCCATGTAAGAAGTAATGAATCGACGCAATTGAAACCTACATCTGCAGCCAATGGCCTTGAAATTACAAAATCGTCGGTCTCGAAGATATTGTCTGACGTTATCATTCTTGCGCGGGCTATTCCACTGTAGTTCGGGGGTTTCCATGAGTAATGATTTCTATACAAATCTACGTTATCATCAATCGTGATCCAGTTCACCCCCTGATCTATGGAGTACTGTAAATGACCCGTTTCATTCGTAATTGTAGACTGCCATCGAAAGAAACTTTGAAACTCGCCATCTTGCGGCATATTATCACTCCCTGATGGGAAAGTCCATTTGAAAGTATTTATAATGTCCCATTCATAAGCTAAAAAAAATGGCTGCTCACCTGACTCCACGGAAAAGCCTGACACCTCAATGCGGTAGTTCCTATCTTCAGGGTTGGCAATACTTACTTGTTCCACATTATTTAGTCTGTCAACTTTTCTTTTGGCAGGTAATGTGAGTGAATCGATATTTGGGGCTGAGCTTAGTACCCATGGTAAATAAATGTAGTGAGATGAAACACCGATGAGTTGAAGATCTAAATCGTTAACAAGCGCAGTGGCCGCATTAACATCTGCTGCCGGATCGTTCCACACGAGTGAAACTTTAAGGTTGACAGCGTTCTCCGGAACTGAAATACTAAAACTGACTTTTTCATTTTCACCAACGTGGCCGCTAAAGAATCGACCATCAGATAAGGTTTTCCATGCCCTGTATGCATTTACATTACCATAACCTGATAAAAAATCTATTCCATGGGGGCCAACGTCATCAGCAGAGTTTATAAGAACCGCTTTTAGCAGTGCTGATTCTGGCATAACCTCATGGTTTTCCCTATAACCTTGCTGTAATAACAAAGCGATACCGGAAACAATAGCAGCTGATGAAGATGAACCGGTTAAGCTGTAAGCCACCAATTCAGGCTTTACACGACCGTCATATGCAGGACCTTTGGAGAGATCTTTAACTATAATAGTAACGGTGTCTACCCCTCCAACAGTAAGTATGTTTTTCGCCATCTTGAAATTCCCTGTAAGGTTGGCCGTTTCTTTAATTCCGGAATAGGTACCGTTCTCATTGGTGAAAAGTCCGTTATTGCCAGCTGAGAAAACGTGTAAGAGCTCTGGGTTAGAGTTAGCACTAAGGTCATAAGCTCTTGCCTCTGGTCCGTAAAAGTTTTCCGGAATAGTGCCGTAAGAATGGTTTTGTACCGATACCCCTAGGTCTGTATAATCTGAATCATTATCCGGTAGAGTACCGCTAAAATCAGAAGAAGTAAGATTAGCGCCCCAGGCAATGCCTTGCCCTTGAAATGAGGAGTTGCCGGCACCGGCTACAATGGTAGCCATTTCCGTTGAATGCTCGGAAATCTCTGAAGGTCTTAGGTCACTTTCTATGTGCCTGCCTTTAAAATCAATATCTTGCACATCATAGCTCTTTTCCATTAATGATACTACCTGACCTGCGCCATTTAGTTGTGATTCTTCATGCCTTAGTAAGTTGATTTGGTTTACATTATAGTTGAAGTCTCTTAGCGGAGTTTCTTCTTTTACATTATTTGAAGTAAGGTTTATAGATAAAATGCTGGGAGTCAAAAGAATTTTATTAACATTTACGTCTTCAAGTAGATTTATTTTCCATACATCTTTATATTTTTTAAATACCGAAAAATTAATATCAGCCTGCTGCATATCTTTGATAAAAGCCATTTCTTCGGTAATGGTTATGGTCAGCCTTTCCGATGAAAAAATAGTACCCCCTTGTCTTTTGTATAGCTTATCACCAAGCTTCCACAAATTATTGGCGCGCGCCACTGAACCGAAAATAGCGGTGTCTTCGATGGAGAGTTGAGAAACAATGAAATGAGAGCGGTCTAACTTTTTTAACACTTTAATGCCTAGCTCGTTAAGCTCTGCTTTCTTACCTAAAAACTTAACGATGTAAGCTGCAGAACTTGGATCTTCATAAGATTTAGTTTTTGAAAACTCATACCTGCTCCAATCTATTTCCGACTGGCTAAGTGCAACCGATGTGAGTGCGAGTGTTATAAATATTAAAGCTACCAGCGAAGGCCAAACACGAACACTACTTTTATAAAAAATCAACTTCTATTACTATTCTGTTACAGTACTAAATTTTATAATTAAATTTTACTACTCAATATTTATTTGTTTTAAAAAATGACAATGTAAGTAAACAAGCCGAATGAGACTTTAAGCTGTGGTAAGTATTTCTACCTTGAGCAAGTCATGAGTCATGACCTACACTTAACCAAAACAAATTAATATGACTAACTTAAATTTTATTCGCACACGTGTAGTGGCGATCCTTGTTTCAATCGGCTTTTTATATTCTTGTGGTGATCTGGAAAGTGTTCAGCCTGAAGAAGTAGTTATCACTGATGAAGTAAAATCCCAGTTTTCATCTCTGGGTTTTGATGTGAGTGATATCACTACTACTAACGGGCTTGAACTATTAGACCCCGAACAAGAAAGTGGTAAATACTTGCTTGAAGGTGATTTAGTGATCAGTCCTGAAGATTTACAAAATATGTTAGGAGGGGAATTTATTAAGGGTGAACCGCGCTTTGAGCAGTATAGCACTAATAATCTTGTAAGTCAGGGTAGCACTATAAATGTTATCGGCTATACTGGTAATAACGGTAATGGCCTTGATTCAAAAATGCAAACAGCATTGCAATGGGCGGTTAACAACTTCAATGCCCTTAATATCAACTTGAATTTCACATTGACATATGGTACAAATTTTAGTCCCTTTGATATTGTGGTTTATCGTGTGAGTGGTTCAGGAGGAGGTTCTGCCGGCTTCCCTAGTGGAGGAAACCCTTTTAAGTGGGTACAAATTCAGTCCGGTACCAGCAATTTCGATACTAATGTAGTTGAGCACGTAATAACGCACGAAATTGGACATTCTGTTGGTCTGCGTCACACGGATTATTTTAATCGATCTTTTTCCTGTGGAACAGGGGGTAATGAGGGAAGTGCCGGTGTTGGTGCCAATCATATCCCTGGAACACCAACATCTGCGGATCCAAACTCAATTATGCTGGCGTGTTTCAGCTCGACTGAAGACGGAGAATTTGGCAGCTTTGATCGTGTCGCCCTTGAATTCCTATATTAAGGGGCACGACCTTATAATCTAAATATTGGTCATGGCTAAATGATGAAAAGGCTGTATCATTTGATACAGCCTTCTTTTATTACTCAAGATGCTTTTATGACAGGAAATGCTCCGGGTACTCAGTGTCCCAACTCGTATTTTAATAATTTTCTGTAAAACCACTTAAAAAATACGTTTTTAAAGAATAAAGTATCCAAAAGGGCTCGAATTTTGATTTTTTTGATCAAAATTTGAAATATGAGTGCTAAAATTGCTCATCAGGAGAAAAAATTAATACTTTTGACGCCTAATCAATAAAAATTTCAACCACTATGTCAAAATTACGCTTCAGTGCTATAGAGCAGGCTAATAACAGGCCCTCTATAGATGTAAAAGCTCCAGGGAAGATTTCAGATTTTTATGGCGAGAACGTTTTTGGCTTATCGGAAATGCAGGCTTTGCTTGCACCTGATGTGTTCAAGCAAGTAAAAAAATCAATCGATCAGGGCCTTAAGGTAGATGAAATTACAGCCGATGCCGTAGCTTCAGCGGCTAAAGCCTGGGCTATGTCAAAAGGAGTTACACACTTTACCCATTGGTTTCAACCTTTGACGGGGACTACTGCGGAAAAGCATGATACTTTTTTCGATTACCTTTCAGGTCTGGAAAGATTCAAAGGCAGCGCCCTGGTGCAGCAAGAGCCGGATGCATCTTCTTTCCCCAATGGTGGTATCAGAAGTACTTTTGAGGCAAGAGGTTATACTGCTTGGGATCCAAGCTCACCAATGTTTATTTATGGTGTAACACTGTGTATTCCTACTATTTTTGTTTCTTACACCGGTGAAGCGCTTGACAATAAAGCGCCGTTGTTAAAAGCTGTAGAGGCGGTAGATAAGGCCGCGACCAAAGTATGCCAACTTTTTGACCGTAAGGTTACGCGGGTCAAGCCATCGTTAGGTTGCGAGCAAGAATACTTTGTGGTAGATAAAGCGCTTTACAATAGCCGTCCGGATCTGGTTATGTCGGGCCGCACTGTTTTTGGGCATAACCCTGCAAGAGGCCAGCAGCTTGACGATCACTACTTTGGGTCTATTCCGCCTCGTATTTATGATTTCATGAAAGATTTTGAAATTGAAGCTTTAAAACTAGGTATTCCGGTAAGTACCAGACACAACGAGGTGGCGCCTAGCCAATTTGAGGTAGCTCCGGTTTTTGAAGATATCAACGTAGCTACGGATCATAATCAATTGCTTATGGATACCATGGAAAAGGTAGCTGAACAGCACTCACTTCGTGTACTCTTTCATGAAAAACCATTTGCAGGACTTAATGGTACCGGAAAGCATAACAACTGGTCTTTAATTACCAATACAGGGGTTAACCTGTTTCAGCCTAGTTCCAGCGCCAGAGAAAACCTGGTTTTCCTTACGTTTTTTGTAAACACAATAAAAGCAGTTTACGAATATGCAGACCTTTTAAGAGCAAGTATTGCTTCCGCAGGGAATGATCACAGATTGGGAGCAAATGAGGCTCCACCTGCTATTATGTCTGTATTCATCGGCTCACAGTTGACTTCCGTTTTGGACGAGCTCGAAAAAAATGGAAACATCAAGGTGGAGAAGGGTGATAACATGTACATGAAATTAGGGATAGACAAAATACCTGAGATTATTCTGGATAACACTGACCGAAACAGAACATCTCCGTTTGCTTTTACCGGAAATAAATTTGAATTCAGAGCCGTTGGCGGAAGCGCCAATACCGCGTCGCCTATGACCATTCTAAACCTGATCGTAGCGGAACAACTCAGACAGTTTTACAACGAGGTAGAAAAAGACATTAAAAAAGGTACCGATAAAAAACTGGCTATTGTTAATGTGCTCAGAAAGTACATTAAGGATTCCAAAAAGGTAAGGTTTGAGGGAGACGGATACTCAGAAGATTGGGTAAATGAAGCAGAAAAAAGAGGGCTTGAAAATGTTAAGGACACACCAAGAGCTTTGGAT
>JBCDHA010000021.1:0-16566 GCA_038750705.1 Bacteroidota bacterium | reverse complement strand
GCCAAAGAGTGGTTAGGCTATAAGGTAAAACCGGAAGGAGATTTTAGAAAAATTCTTGAAAAGAAGGATGTAGATGCTGTGATCATTGTTACGCCCGAGCATTGGCATGCTCCCATGGCGATCATGGCCATGCAGGCAGGTAAGCACGTTTACATAGAAAAGCCGTGTAGTCATAACCTACATGAGAATGACCTATTGGTACAAGTTTACAGAAAAACCGGCATGGTCTGTCAGATGGGAAATCAACAACGTTCTTCCATAAGTTCCAGGCAAGCAATAAGTGATATTCAAAATGGAAATATTGGAAATGCCTATGCTGCCAAGGCGTGGTACTCGAACACCAGGGGCTCAATAGGTGTTGGTAAAAAGGTTGCAGTTCCCGATACACTGGATTGGGATTTGTGGCAGGGACCGGCCCCGAGAGAAGATTATCGTGATAATGTGCATCCCTACAACTGGCACTGGTTTAGAACATGGGGTACCGGTGAAATTCATAATAACGGAACACATGAAATAGATATATGCCGATGGGCCTTGGGAGTGAACCTCCCCGAAAGAGTTACTTCTACTGGAGGGCGCCTGCATTTTAAAGAGGATGATTGGCAATACTTCGATACGCAATTAGCCAGCTACGAGTTTGAAGGAGGTAAAACCATTAATTGGGAGGGCAGAAGCTGCAATGGGCACCAACTATACAATAAGGGGCGGGGCGCAATGATTTACGGAACTGAAGGTTCTATCATGCTTACCAGAAAAGGCTACTGGTTACATGATTTGAAAGGTAATGAGATCAATTTTATTAAAGAAGAAAGTCCAATGGATGCGGCTACCGCAACTGATGATACAATAGGCTTTGATATTCTCACCGTTAATCATATTAAGAACTTTTTTGCTGCAATAAGGGAAGGAGAAACGCTCCATGCTCCTATCGATGATGCCAGCATTTCAACGCACCTTTGCCATCTCGGCAATATTGCGCAGGATCTGGAAGTCAGTCTTGATATTGACCCAAAGTCAGGGAAAGTTCTGAATAACGAAAAAGCTATGAGTTATTGGAAAAGGGACTATGAAAGCGGATGGGAGCCTAAACTTTAACCAGGGGTGACCAAAAAGAAAAAACTAATTTTTGAAAACCCAGTTTCCGTTTTAACCCGGACCTTCCAAAAACAAAATTGAACACTTTTAATTATAGCAAGGCCGTGCCATTGGTGTTTAAACGATGGTATGGGGTATGCTTTGTTAATAATACAAAGTATGGATATGAACAGCTGGTGTTCGTGATTCGACTTGGGCAGTCTTGAAGAAAACGCTCAGGTGTTTTTAAGGCACTTTATTGTGAGGGGTTCCGCCTTCAAATAAAACGCCCAAAATTCAGGCGATTTAAGACTGTTCTCCTTTCTCCAGCGGGGGAAGTATTAAGGTGAGGCCATCGAAAAGAACTTAAATTGCCTGGAATGAATCTAAAAATACGTTAAACGCACTGGCGTCTGAGAAAAGACTTTTTTAACTTAAAATCGTTGGCTAAAAACACCTATTGTATTCCCCTAAAGGACCGTTCTTAAATACTCCCGCCAAATGGCAGGTAGATTTTGCTTTAAAGAAAAATCTTTTCCCGAACGCTTTAAAAGACGTTGTTTTCTTGCTCAAAAAATTTAGTCGGACACCAATACCTTAAAAGGTGGAATTCCCTGACTTGATCACTTGATAAGGTTTAGAGTATGGCGTCTTAGTGATTTCGCATGCACATTACTAAGCTCAAACCTTTTAATCGCTAAAGAAGGTGAGTCTATTGGGTTTCATCCTCCAAGAAGGAATACAAAGCCGATATCAAAATGGCCTTAAACAAAAAAGGCCGCCTCAATTATTTTTGAGGTGGCCTCTTCATTTGGTAAAAATTTGCTCAGGATACTTACATATCTCTTGTCCCCTTTTAAGGGAGGAAGGAGATAATGATCAGTACTTGGTCAGTTTATCTTTATTTAAGTACAATGAACTTATTTCCTAAAACTTCTTTGTTGTTCATTTGAATACGGGCAAAATATAAGCCATTTGATAAACCACTTACATTTATTCGTAATTCAGAACCGACAATTTCTGCGTTTGATGGCTCAATTAAACCAATAAGCCTACCTGAAAAATTAACTATTTCAATGGCCTGAACCTGTGTGGTTCGCTCACCTAGATTAAAAGCAATGTATTGTTTAGCAGGGTTAGGATAGATACTAATATCAATGATATCTTCGATTCCCGCCACCACAGGGGGTTCTTCAAAAGTCCAGTTTGTATCTCCAATGATGGCGCCATCGATTCCGCCGGTGTAAGAAACGAATTCCTGACTATAACCAAAGTCACCGTCTAGTGAGGTTGTATTCCAACCACTCTTATCTGAGGCCGACGTATCAAATCCATCGGGCAGGTTATTAAATTCGATGGCTTCACTAATAAAAGTGGTTTCATCGGCAACCGCTGCTGCCACGCTGTTCAGTGTTTTAACCTGGATGAGCGTATCCAGAAATGAATCTAGATAAGTTGTAGTATCTATGAATACGGTATTATTAGAGATGGTATAGTTTGTAGAGGTAGAATCCTGTATTTGAATTACAAAAACGCTATCTGCGGTTTGATTTAAATTCCGAATGATCCCAACATTTACGAACATACTATTCGTAATCGTGGCGTTAGAGGCTTCGTCGATTCGTATCGCATCTTGACCAATATTAGCAAACGTACAATTGTTAATGTTTATCGGACTGACAATCACGCCTTCAGTGTTTGTAAATCCGGAATCGTCCATATTGTAGAATGACGTATTTTCCACGGTCACTGCTGTTTCCCCGGATAACCTTATTCCCATACCTCTTGGGTCGTCCAGATCTTGATCTACACCTACGATGTTTGAGATTATAGAATTCCGGACGATGAGTGATCCGCCATCGTTTCTCACCTGGATACCAGAGCGATAATTACCGTCAATATGACAATCGTCGATAATAACATCCAAACTATCACCATCTAGCCGTATCATGTGATTGTCCTGAATGTCATCAGGGTCAGTAGAGATACCGGTAATGAATAGCCCGGTTAATGTAACAGTCGAATTAGCGCCGTCCAGGTCAAAAGGTCTGTCGTTACCAAACTTTGGGCGACATATCGGTTTACTACCTGCTCCGTCAGCGGCTACAATGGTTAAATCGTAGGCCACGTCATTTACCTCATTATTAATTCGGTCACCAATTATATATTCACCTCCTCTCTGTAGAACGAAAGTGGTTGTGCTAAGAGTACCGGCTTGAGCGGCTTCAAAAACAGCGGCATCAAGCGTTGAATCTCCCGGTGCCACCATAACCTCCTGTGCCTGAAGCGTCATGGAGATGACCGTTAATAAAAATAATCCTAAGTAAAATTTTTTCATCACATCATATTTAAGTAAAGACAAGTCTCACCATTAAGACGTATATTAAGAAGAGTACCCTTATTTCAATAATTATTTATTTACACTTTCAACAAGGTAAGAATCAGGAATTCTAAGCTGGGAGGGTGTCTTTTGAAACTCTTGTTTAAAGCTTCTTCTAAAGTGAGATATACTCTGAAATCCTACGGCATCTGATACTTGAGCTATAGAAAGGTCGCTTTCAATTAAAAGATTTTTTGCCCTCGTTAACTTGACTTTTCGTAAATGGTCTCCGGGACTGCTTCCTGATATACACTTGAACTTTCTGTAGAAACTTGCTCTTGACATATTCATCTCGTTACTCATGTCATCCACGGAAAGATGAGGATTTGAAAGATTTTCATTCATAAATCCGGTAATGTGCTTCCAAAAGATTTTATCAATTTGGTTAAGTTGATTGGAGCTAGTGGGCTTTGAATCATGTTCTACGATATATTGTCTGTATTTTGCTCTGTTTGACAGTATAGTATTCACTCTGAGCAACAGAAACTGGGTGCTGAAAGGTTTTTCCATAAATCCCTCCACTCCAATTTTAAAGGCAGCCATTTTGGTTTCGGAATCACTTTTAGCGGACAGAAGAATAATAGGAATGGTAGAGGTAGAAGGATTTTGCTTTATTTTTCTTGAAAAGGTAATACCATCCATCTTTGGCATCATAACATCTGATATTACCAACTCCGGCTGTACTTCTTCCAGTATCTCTAATGCTTCTAAACCATTTTTGGCAATAATAACGCTATAGTACTTGCTCAGTACCTGTTTAATGAAGTGACTTAGCTCCATATTATCCTCTACCACAAGGATTTCTTTCCCGGCATTGTAGGGTTCCCAATTATCAGGGAATTTTTGAACTTCATGATCTATGCTGGCTGTTTGTGTATCGTTGTTCTCAATTAACTCCGTTTCAGAGAAGTGTTTTTTCCCGGCTTTAAATGATAACAAAAATTCAGTACCCTGGTCCTTCAGACTTGTCACCTGAATTTTAGCATGTTGGATTTCGACAAAACTTTTGACGAGGGATAATCCGATTCCATGGCCTTCAATAGAATTTTGATTGCCCCTGTAAAATCTTTCAAAGACTTTATCCAACTGGTTTTTTTCTATTCCTATTCCCGCGTCTTTGATTGAAATTGTGACTTCATTTTGCCCCTTTGAAATATCAACGAAAATGAATTTGTGCTCAGGGGTATACTTTAGTGCATTGGAGATAAGGTTGTAGAGGATTTTATCCATCTTATCGGTATCAAACCAAAGCATGATGGAATCAGCGCTGGCTTTAAAAGATAGTTTGATCTTTTTTTGATCTGCGGCAAAAGAAAATGATTCTAATATGTTTTTGGTAAATGAAACAATATCATTATGGCTTATTGAAAGCCTCATCTGATCACTATCTAATTTTCTAAGATCTATTAATTGCTCCACTAATCTGTGCAGCCTTAGAGAGTTGTTCTTTATCGATCTTACCGCCTGATGTGCATGTTTGCCATTTAAATGCTCGAGTTGCCCTAAAATCAGGGTAAGTGGAGTTCTGAACTCGTGCGATACATTGGTGAAAAATCGGAGCTTAGCTTCGTCGGCTTCATGTAGTTTTTTTGCAAAATTTTGAATTTTATCCTTTTGCTTAAGAATTTGCTTGTTCTTTTCAACCAACTTGGAAGTTTGCTCCTTCACTTTCCGGTTTAGCACTCTGTTTCGATTACGGATGTTCATGATCCTCAAGCGATAGATAGAATAAACAGATACAATTAGAATAAAATATACCAGGTACTGAAACCAGGTTCTTTGCCAAAAAGGAGGAATAATATTTATTTTAAGAATTGTGGACGGGGTCCAATCCTCTTTGCCCTGACTCACCTGCACTTGAAGCTCATACTGTTTGGGCGGCAGACCTGAATAAGAGGCAAATCTATTGGATCTAGGGTAAACCCATTGGTCATTTTGGCCAATCAATCTGTACCTGAATTTGTTGTTATTAGGATAATTAAATGGAAATGCGTTGAAGTCAAAAGAGAAGCTGTTCTGAGTGTGTTCTAAGTTGAGAGCCTCCACTTTGGAAATGGATGTCTGAAGAATTACATTTTTATCCGCGGTAGAATTGGGAGTTACCAACTCGTTGAAAAGATAGAACTTTTCAATAACCGCATCGGATTTGAAAGGTTGAGACTCTATTTCCAAAGGGTTAAAAGATGTAATACCATCATAGCCTCCAAAAAAAATCGCTCCATTACTGCCTTGATAATGAGCGTCATCAAGAAAATGGTCTTCTTCCAGGTAGTTAGTAAATGACAGATGATTGAGATCTAACATACTAATACCATTATTCGTGCTTATCCAAACTCTATTCCGTTCATCTTTCTTTAAGCTGTATACAATATCATTGACCAAACCATCGCTTTGATAAAAGCTTTTCACAATTGATGCTTGGCTAATATCGTAAATATTCAGTCCAGAATTGGTTGCAATCAGAAGGGAATCGTTATACAATAAAAGATTGTAGACCTTGTCATTGCTAAGGTTCGAATTTTTAGAATTGATTATTTGATAGATATTTTTTTGTACGTCTATCTTTAAAACTCCGTTGTTAAGTGCGACCCAATAATTTCCCTTCCCATCAATAATGATATCCCTGATTGTTCCGGAGCCATTGTCCAGCGTATACTTTTTTAATTTATTTTGATTGAGATCTACTATTGCCAGGAGGTTGGGTTTTCCTGAAATGGTTAATTCTCCTTTTTTAAACTCTTTAATTACGTAACTGTGATAAGGCCATTCCCATTCGTTATAGCATTTGGCTAATTCAATGCGGTCATTCAAAGGATTATAAACGGTTAGTCCGTCAAGTCCGCCAATCCAGATGGTGCCCTCAGAATCTTCAAAGATAGATCTTACCCTTTTAAGGTCGAAGACAGCCCCGTCACAATCTCTGAAACTATCATAAAATTTATGGTTTCCATTTTTCTTATGTATTCCAACTCCTAATCGATCCACTGCGTACCAAAGGTCACCGGATTTGGCTTTGAGAATAGATCTGACAGGGTCAATGTCCTGATTTCTATCTTCACTACCCCAGTTATAGTAGCTAAATTGATTTTTTCTTTTCTCTAACAGGTTAAGGCCATGTTTTGAAGTTCCTATCCATAGATTATTGTACTCATCCACAGCAAGGTTTTTTACAATGTAACCCTGGAATGAAAATGGATTATCTTTATCGTAGGTGAACACTTGTGTTGCTTTGGGCTCAATTTGAATATTTATCAATGGATAGGTTCCGCCAATCCAGAATTCATTCTCTTTGGCAATGAACGCATTGAGGTTTTCTTTTGTGATGGGAGGAAGACCCCCTTCTTTCAAATCCATGATAATTTCAGGGCTTTTTGAAAGGGTTTTCCATCGGAGAATGGCGCCACTGTTTATCCCATAAAATTCGTCATGGATTGATTTTGTAAGGCCAAATACCGGGTCTTTATAAATATGATTTACTTCAGGGGTATTTCCAGTGAGCGAAATCTCAAAAACGCCTTTGTTGCCTGATATGAGAATATTTGATTTAAAAGGCAGCATGGATTCAACGCTTGAATTGATCGATACACCGTTAAACTGCAGGCTTTTAAGATCGAAATAGCTTAACTTATCACCATCACTAAGCCAGATAAAACCATTTTCATCTTCTTTAATGACTTTGGTTTTATGTACCGGAAATGAGTTGGTAAATCCATAAATCTTAAAACTTTCTGATTTGGCATCATAGAGGTTTAAGCCGTCATTACTGACGATCCAAACATTTCCAGCTCGGCCCTTGGCCAATGAATAGATCTGGTTGCCCTTAAAGGTAGTATGCTTGCCGGATCTATTATCAAACCGTATGGTTTGATATCCATCGAATCTATTCAAACCTTCCAGCGTAGCTATCCATACATACCCAATATCATCGACACATAAATGCGTGATATTATTTTGGGATAATTCGTTGGAAATATCAAAATGGTCAAATCTCAACTGTTGAGCCATTGAATAGCTCAGGCAGATAATATTGATGAATGCGGTAAATACAGAGCGGCAATTCATTTTTAAAAAATTCCTGATCACACTTACGAATCTGGGCAATAATGGTAAAAATAGCTAAAATCACTTGAATGAGATGAAATCACCTCTATTTGAGACATCATGCACCCCTTCAAAAATTTTCATTTATATAGAATTGTAAACGTTGATTTCTAAATTATTTTCAGGAAACAGTCATTGAAAATGAAATATTTTCTATTTATCGCCTTATGCAGCTTTATACAAGCTCCTCAACCACCCAAGTTCAAAGAGCTATTTAATGGAAAGAATCTTTCCGGCTGGAACGTCATTCATGGCAAGGCAGATTATAAAGTTGAAGACGGGCAAATAGTGGGTACGTCAAAGTACGGTACACCCAATACCTTTCTTGCCACGAAAAAGTCGTACAAAAATTTCATACTTGAATTTGAAGTCAAGCTTAGTGAAGGCCTTAACTCGGGTGTGCAAATAAGGACCACCACAAATGAAAATTACAAAGCGGGCCGCCCTTTTGGCACCCAGGTAGAAATAGAAGATTCAGAAAGAGGATGGGCAGGTGGAATTTTTGATGAAGCACGAAAAGGCTGGAGATATCCGCTTGAGTATAACCCAAAAGCTAAGAATGCTTTTAAGAAGGGCGAATGGAATAAGTACAGAATAGTGGCTTATGAAAACAGAATAGTAACCTGGGTAAATGGAATGCAGTGCGCCAATCTGCTGGAAGAAGTAGTAGAGGAGGGGTTCATTGGACTTCAGGTCCATGCTATAAAAGATAAAAGTCTGGCCGGTAAAGAAATCAGGTGGAGAAATGTCAGACTGGCCGAAATAACCGCTGAAGAGTTCATGAATATTGAAATCGTGGCTCCTGAGGTAAGCTATTTAAATAATACGCTCACAGAACAGCAAGTAGCCAATGGCTGGGAGTTACTATGGGATGGAAAAACGACTAATGGTTGGAGAGGTTCAAAGTTGTCAGCGTTTCCGGTGAAAGGATGGGAGATTGCAGATGGTGAATTATCTGTACTGGCATCTGACGGTGGCGAGTCGTCAAATGGCGGTGACATTGTAACCACGGAGAAGTATGAAAACTTTATTCTTGAGGTAGATTTTAAAATCACTGAAGGAGCAAATAGCGGAATCAAATATTTTGTTGACACAGAATTGAATCAAGGTGCGGGATCTTCAATTGGTTGTGAGTTTCAGATCCTTGATGATAAAAAGCACCCGGACGCAAAAAAGGGAGTGGCCGGAAATCGTACAATAGGCTCTCTTTACGATCTCATAACTGCTGACGGGATATTTTACAATCCCGATCTTCCAAAAAAGAAATATGTAAATGCCATAGGTAATTGGAACCGCGCCAGGATAGAGGTTCGAGGTAACATGGTTTCTCATTATTTAAACGGATGTAAGTTGATAGAATATAACAGAGCAGGTCAAATGTGGAAAGCCTTAGTTGCCTACAGCAAGTACAGCAAATGGCCGGCATTTGGAGAGCGAAAATCCGGGCACATCCTTCTTCAGGATCATGGTGATAGGGTTTCTTTCAAAAACATTAAAATAAAAGAGTTGAACTAGAATATGAGTGGAATGGTAAATAATTCAGTCCTTACAAATAATTCAGTCCTTGCAAAAAAGGAGTTGAAAGCTGACAATGTTGGTATTCACAAAGCATTTGATCGTTTATTTAAAGATTTATATGTATCGCTGGTATTTTATACAAACAGAATGATTGGTGGTCTGGAAATAAGCGAGGACGTAGTACAAGAGACTTTCGTTAAATATTGGTCAAAATTCAGAAATGAAAAAGACCATTCATTTGCTAAAAACTATTTGTACCGGTCAGCTCATAATGCCGCAATTGATTATATACGGCATCAAAAGGTTGAAAAGAAGCGCTTGAATACGTATCTCACATTTCAGGATGATCACATTAAAATAGATGACTTGATAGCTTGTGAAGAGATCAACAAAGGAATCGACCGGGCAAAAGAAGCGCTGCCGGATAGATGTTTGGAGGTTTTCCAGCTTAGTAGAGATGAGGGTTTAACTTATTGTCAAATAGCTAAAAAGATGAGTATTTCCATTAAAACTGTAGAAACTCAAATGAGTAAGGCGCTTCGAATTTTTAGAAAAGAACTAGCGCTGCATTAATATGATACACTTCGGTTTTCACCCTTTAGACATTAAGCAATGGCGCCCCTGGTACTCACCAATGGAGAGCACGAGTGGTGCAGGTAATTTGAAACTTCAAACATTAGCTCACAACACTTATACATTAACTAAAAGTAGATAAGAATGAAAAAAATTCTACGATTAAATTCAAGACTACTATTACTGCTGGCTTTGTGCACAATCAGCTCCGCGGCTGTTGCGCAAACCGTAATCACAGGCACTGTCCTTTCAGCAGACGATAATCAGTCCTTACCTGGTGTTAATATTCTCATAAAGAATACAACTACCGGTACCTCAACTAATATTGATGGTAATTACCGTCTGGAGGTACCTGATGGTGAGGTTATTTTGGTTTTCTCATTTGTCGGTTATATTCCAGAAGAAATCCCGGTAGGTAATCGTAGTGTCATAGACATAAGCTTGACGCCTGATATTAATCAACTGCAGGAAGTTGTGGTGATCGGATATGGAACTCAAAAAAAGAGTGACATTACCGGATCAGTGGCATCTTTTGATACTAAAACACTCGAAAATCGGCCGCAAACCAACTTGGTTCAGGCGCTTCAAGGTAATGTAGCAGGAATTACCGTTACCACGAATACCTCAAGTGCGGAAGAGGGTGGTGCAGTACTGATCCGAGGGCAGAATTCAATCAACGCTAACAATGATCCATTAATTGTTCTTGACGGAATCATATATGATGGGAGTCTCACAGACATTAACCCTAATGATATCCAAAACATGGAAATACTGAAAGATGCGTCTTCAACAGCTATTTACGGTTCCCGGGGAGCCAACGGTGTCATATTGATTACCACTAAAAGGGGCACGGTAGGAAAAGTCACTGTTTCTTACAATACGTACTACAGTTTTGATGAGATTGCTAACCTACCGGATATGCAGGATGCCTCAGAATATTGGGCTAATCAATGGGAGCGCTCCGTAACCAATAGTCTGGGTGTAAATAACAACCCACTTTCAGTGGTAATTGCTAATGCTTTCGTAGGTACGGAAAATACAAATACTGAAATTGAAGCTTTCATGCAGGGCTATCCGGGGCAAACCTGGGCGGAAGTAAGGGATGGAATTTTAGCGCAATACCCGGATTTTGTTTCTGACAGGGAAACCTTACTTCAGGTAGCGGAAGATTTTAGCTATCCTGGCGGACGAGATACCGATTGGGTTGACCTTGCTACCCGTACCGGACATAGGCAAGAACATAACCTTTCTATCGCCGGGGGTACAGAAAAAATAAACTATTTCGTTTCGGCTACGCATACAGACGTGGAAGGTATAGCTGTTAATGATAAATTTGAACGGACCGTATTAAGGTTTAATCTAAACTTTAATTTGAATGAATATATTACTTACGGTACCAATACCCAAGTAGCTTTTTTTGATAGAAGCGGGATACCCGCAAACTGGGAAGGCGGTAGCGGGGCATTTCAGATAAGCCCGTTATATAACGCTTTTAATTCAGATGGTTCGCTGGATCTAACACCGGATGATGCCAATGTAAATGTCAGAAACCCGCTAGAGCGTACCCTATTTAGAAACGAAGATGAGGAATCGCGAATCATTACCAATCAGTACATTAATGTAAAAATTCCTTATGTAGAAGGCCTTGAGTATAAACTAAATTATGGCTACCAACAAAGTGAAAGAACTAACAGAACCTATGAGGGAAGAAACACGATAGATGGAGCTAATGTAGGCGGTAGGCTTTCCATTCTTGAAGAGACAGAGAAATCCTGGTTACTGGAAAACATTTTAAGCTATAGAAGAGAATTTGGAAAGCACTCTTTGTTTTTGACTGGATTGTACAGTTTTCAGGATAGAACAAGAGATGTGCCGGTAGATTTGACGGCTTTTGGCTTTCCAAATGATGTCCGAACATTCTACCAGCTAGCTGATGCAGATGTAATTATACCGGCGCCGGCTGAGCCAGGTGAGTTTTTCGCTCCAAGGCTTAATGTATCTCAGATGTTTAGGGTGAATTATGTGTACGATGATCGATATTTAATCACCTCCACAGTGAGAAGAGATGGTTATTCTGCTTTTGGAGATAATAACCAATATGGAGTTTTTCCTTCTGTTGCCCTTGGCTGGAACGTCACCAACGAATCTTTCTTTAACGTAAACCAGGTAGATGAATTAAAATTAAGACTTTCTTACGGGGAGAACGGAAATGATGGGGTTCCGTTTGCTTCTACCCGAGCGCTGCTGGAGCCAAACCCCTACATTAATGAAAATGAAGATGCGCTTTCCGGTTTTAACCCTGAAACGCTCAGTAATGAAAGCCTCCAGTGGGAAACAACGAAGTCCTTTAATGTTGGGATTGATTTTTCATTATTCAAAGGGCGTGTAACCGGGGCTATAGATGCCTATACTTCAAAAACAGACGACCTGTTGCTCAGAGAATCAATAAATCCTGTAAACGGAGCTCGTACCATACTTACTAACATTGGAGAAACGGAAAACAGAGGTTTCGAAATTCAGCTCAACTCCTATGTCATTGATAAAAATGATTTGAGCTGGAAGGTCAGTTTCGTCGGGTCAAGATATCGCCAGGAGATTGTGGATGTAAACCAACGCGGGCCAAATGGAGAAATAGTTGATGATATTGCAAGTGAATTGTTCATCGGTCACCCGGTCAATGTCTTGTTTGATTATGAATTGGATCGAATACTTCAACGTGAAGATTTCATCTTAGATGTGGCAGGAGAATACGTTTTAGATGATAATGGTAACTTTCAATTACGTCCTGAGGTGGCGGAACAAATTGCCCTGGTAACGCCAACGGCAAGACCGGGCCAGCCGATTATCAGAGACGTTAACGGTGACGGTGAAATAGGTGCTGATGATAGAGTCATCATTGGTGATGAAAACCCTAGCTTCACGGCAGGGTTGACAAATGTTGTTACCTACAAAAATTGGACATTTTCCATGCTTTTGAACGGAGTATGGGGGGTGACTCGCCGTAATACTTTCATTAATAATCGTGGTCTTGGCCCAAGAAGAAAACTCAACATTGATTTCTGGACCCCTGAAAACCCTACTTCAGACCTGCCCGGAATTAATAGTGGTGGGCTAACGGGTGGTTTTGACCTTTTCCCGTATTTTGATGCAAACTACGTTAGGATTCAAGATGTTTCATTAGCCTACCGTATACCCACGGAGAAACTTCCGATTGAGAGCCTCGAGTTGTATGCCAACGTACGAAATCTGTACACATTTACTGACTGGGAGGGTGTTGACCCTGATTTCAATACTAATGATAGTACGGACGATAGACCCAGCAATGATTTGCCCAGGGCAAGAAGTTATATTTTCGGATTAAGACTTAAATTCTAGTAATGATGAACCTTAAAAGATTATTAATTCTTTTTCTAGTTAGTTTACTACCGCTGGGTTGTGATAATGATGATTTTCTCGAAGAAGATATAAAGGATGCTCTTTCTGCGGATGACTTATATGTCAACTATTCGGGTTTTGTGAGTGGAATGAACGCCATCTATTCGTTTATGCGTGAAATTAAGGGGTCGATCGATAGTGAAGTGCAAGGAAGTAACGATTACTTATGGGTAATGCATTCTGATACCTATTTTCCCAGAAGAGCTACACAATTAGATTTTTCACTTCTTGAAAGCCCTGTACTGGTTATATGGGATGACGCCTTTGAATGGCTATACCAAATCATCGTTTCTGCAAACCTGATCATAAGCAGGGCTGAAGGTAGTATAGACTGGGAAGGCCTGACCGAAGAAGAAAATGATGCGAATAAAAACTTAATAGTGGCAGAGGCCAGGGTAGCACGTGCCTGGGCATACCGGTTACTGATTTATGCTTTTGGTCCGGTGCCTCTGAATGCGCAGGAAATTACAGGAGACACATGGACCAATGCGTGGAGTAGAAACAGTATAGAAGAGATCAAAGAGCTCATGCGCGCAGATTTGGAGTTTGCCCAGGATATATTGCCATTAAGGAGAGTTGATGGAGATGATACGCGCATTAGCGGCGCAGTAGCTCGTCATTACTTAGGCGAACTATACCTTTCTTTAGGAGAGTTTGAGAACGCGGCTAACACCTTGGAAGTGCTATGTGAGTCAGGAGAATTCCAATTAATTCAGAATCGGTTCGGAAGATTAGCCAATGATCCGGACGGAAACCACTTCATTGATATTTTTCGAAACCCCTATTCAAGTAGCGGTAATACAGAAACATTCTTTGTTTTTGCTAATGGGGTTGAATTACAAGGTTCGCAAATAATTGGCGTTCACGATGCCTACGTTAACAACTTTACAGATTTTCTGGTCATGGAAAATGAGCAGGAATTCTTTTATACCATGTGGGGTGGATTTGCACGGGGTCGATGGTTTATGACGCCATGGAGCGCCTTCAACCAGGAAGAATATGAAAGGTACTCAAGTCTTCAAAACGATGCTTTAAACCCCATTTCAGATTGGATTTGGGAGAATACAGATGGGCGAGCCGATTATTTATATGAAAACCAGGACATCAGAGGACAAAACGAGTCCATTAGAAGGTATTTTGCTTTCGATTTTAACGGGAACGGAACAGATACTGACACTCCCCCAACCCCTTTGAATCAAGGTATTTTGAATAACAACTCAGACCTGTTAAACGTTCCGGTTTCTGAAGCTGGCGACACGATCTATACTTACTATACATGGGATGTAAGCGCGTTAGGTTTTCCAAGCGCTAATTTTGGCAGTACTTATCCCTATTCGAGGAAATGGGAGATCGACGAAACGCATACCTTTGATTTTAACATCAGAGAAAACTCGTACCCGGATATTAGTTACCTGAGAATAGCCGAATCATATTTACTTTACGCTGAAGCTTTAATGATGCTGGGTAGAACCGGCGACGCCGCCCAGTGGGTTAATTTAATTCGTGAAAGAGCCGGCGCTTCCACCATCACGGCCGCAGATATAACCTTGGATTTCATCTTGGATGAACGGGCTCGTGAGCTCAATGCCGAAGAAGAAAGAAGGATCACATTACTACGAACCGGGAAACTGTTGGAAAGAACGAGACAGTATAATGCGTTATCTAAATTCTATATTCAGGATTATCACAAACTCTGGCCGTTTCCCGCAAATGCCATCATTGCAAACAAAGACAATCCATTGGATCAAAACGTTGGATACGGAGGGAACACAACGGTAGATTTTACCCCTCCCGGATACCCGGATGAAGGGATAAATCCTTAAAACTAAACGAAGCTCTGAACCTTTAATGCTACATAAGAATACCACTTACCAGTTGATCAGTGTTGTGCTCTTGGTATTTGCGTCATGCGCAGACCCCAAAGAAGAAAGCGCTCTGCCAAATATCTTATGGATTACAACGGAAGACATGAGCATGGAATTAGGATGCTATGGTGATCCGGTAGCAAAAACCCCGGACATTGACGCATTTGCATCAAAAAGTTTACTTTATACAAATGCATTTGCCTCTGCTCCGGTATGTGCTCCGGCAAGGTCTTCCATCATCACTGGTATGTATCCGGCGTCCATTGGGTCGCATCATATGCGCACGGCGGGTAGGATGCCACGTGAAGCCAGGTATTTTCCACAGTATTTAAGAGAAGCCGGCTATTACTGCACTAACAATTCTAAGGAAGACTATAACCTGGATTACACGTCATCGGAAATATGGGATGAATCCGGTGATGTGGCGCACTGGCGTAACCGAAAAAGTGAAGACCAGCCGTTCTTTGCTGTCTTTAACTACATCGGTACACATGAGAGCGGTATTGATAACGAAAGCAAGCATAGCAGATTTACCAAAGATTTAGCTGAAGAACAGTTCGTTAACCCTAATGACGTAACCCTTCCGGTCTATTTTCCTGATACGGAAGTTATCAGGAAGCTTTGGGCGCGATATTACAGTAATATATCCGCTCTTAATGAGTACACAGCAAAGATTCTGGAGCAGCTCGAAGAAGATGGCTTATCAGAAAATACGATTGTATTCTTTTATTCTGATCACGGAGCTGGTGTCCCTATCCACAAGCGATGGCTATTTGATACGGGGTTAAAGGTGCCGCTGTTAGTGCATCTCCCTGAAAAATTTAAGCACCTTTCCAGGAAACAAATGGGATCCCGGACCGATGAATTGGTGAGTTTCGTGGATTTGGCTCCAACGGTTCTGAAATTAGCAGGTTTGGCTATTCCCGAACACATGCAAGGGAGGGCATTTCTTGGTAACGGCCTGAGCCCTGAAAGAGAGTTTGTTTTTGCCGCTCGTGATCGCATGGATGAGAGGTACGATATGCAGCGTGCTGTGCGAAATAAGCAATTCAAATATATTCGATATTACGAACCTTCCAAGCCTTATATACAATACATGAACACCCCGGAGAAGGGGGAGATCATGAAGCAAATCAGGGTTGCACATGCGCAGGAAACACTTCCCGAGGCGGGAGCACGACTAATGGCAACCACAAAACCAAATGAAGAACTATTTGATTTGGAAAAAGATCCAAATGAATTAAATAACTTGATTGATGATCCTCAATATAAACAAGTTTTAAGTCAGATGAGAAGTGCTCATGAGGAGTGGAGTATAAGAATTAAAGATGCGGGGTTAATTCCGGAACCTATCCTTAGGTCTTGGGAGAAGATGCACGACAAGTCTATTTATGAGTTATTAAGGGAAGGAGTTTATTCCATTGAAGAAGTGCAAAGAGTGGCATTGAGCGAAGATCATGACGGGTTACAGCAAGGCCTGGCGAGCGATAATGAAGCAGTCAGGTACTGGGCAGCAATACGAATAGGAGATCACCCGGAGTGGAAAAATGCAGAGCTGCTGGAAATATTGGGCAACGGATTAAATGATGAAGACCATTTAGTCAGGATCGCCAGTGCAAG
>JBCDHA010000020.1:0-17098 GCA_038750705.1 Bacteroidota bacterium | reverse complement strand
TTGCCGTCACAAGTGGCTTTTACAATCCATAATTTTAGCCAGCACCCGAGAAAGCTATCCTTTATGTTGGGCCGGTTAATGCTAAGTAAAATGCTGGATATTGACTTAACCTCTATTCAGCTTGGCCGGTATGGCAAACCTTCTTTGCCGAATGGCTTTCATTTCAATATTAGCTATTCCAATGATCTTATTATATGTGCCATTTCAGAGAATTACGAGATAGGTGTGGATGTGGAGTACATAAAAAGTGACATTGTAGTTGATGACTACCTCAGTGTTTTGAATGAAAATGACGGAAATCTCATCTCAAATTCTTATAACGCAGTGGAGACTTTTTACCGGGTATGGACCGCCAAAGAGAGCGTTATGAAGGCCGATGGACGAGGTTTTAATATAGGTATGGATAACATAGAGTTACACGATAACTATGCTCTGATAGCTAACGAAAGTAAAAAATGGCATTTGAGGTGGCTAGAGCCAATGGCAAGATACCAGTTGGCAGTGTGTTGTGAAGAAGATGTGGATGTAGAATTACGTTCTTTTGATTTACTGGATACAGTAGGTTAATACTTTATAATCGCTCGGTCCAAATCTCCCAAGACTTTTCCGCTTGAAGATGAAGCATCTCGAGACCGTTTTTGACGTGCGTACCCTTGAGCTTACCTAATGTCATAAATGTGGTTTCAAGAGGGTTATATATGAGGTCATACAGGTAGTGCTTGGGTGTTAAGGCATCGTAGATCAGGTCAGGCTTTTTTTCAACATTTGGAGACATGCCTAATGGTGTGGTATTAATAATAAGTTCGTTCTCCTGAATAATATCTTTTGATACCTCCTCATAAGTCAGCACCCCTTTAACCTTTCTTCTGGACACCAACTTGTGGGTAATACTTAAGTCTTCAAGAGCGGAGGTTACCGCTTTGGAGGCTCCTCCGGTGCCTAAAACCAGCGCTTTAACCGAGGTAAGTCTTTCTCCCATCCAGTTTTTCAATGACTTCCTGAATCCATAAAAATCAGAATTATAGCCATGAAAGTTACCGTTGCTGATTTTTACAACATTGACTGCTCCTATTTTGCGGGCATTATTATCTATTGACGAGAGATGAGGAATAATATCTTGTTTGTACGGAATAGTGATATTAAAACCCTTTAGTTCGGAGTTGCCTCTCAGAATATCTACGTCGTTAATGTTGTCCAATTCAAAGAGTTCATATTTATGATCGTTCAGCCCTAGCTCGGCAAACTTTTCCGTGAAGTACTTTTTTGAAAAAGAATGTGATAGCGTTCGGCCCAAAAGTCCATAGACAGGCATTATTTAGACTTCAAAAGGTTGGCCAATTTTTCTATCGCCACAATTAAGAAGATACCCAATGCCATAAATAACAGTCCTTGGAAGAGTTGTGGGTTTCCACCAATCTCCCTGGAATATTCACCAGGTAATATGTTCTTAGTGATGTCGGCTACTTGTTCACCGTCAGAATTTATGCGAAACTGCAATGGCAGCTTCCAGGGCCACACCTTGTTTAGGGACCCTAACATAAATCCGGAAAGTAGCGCAATGGCTATGTCATGATATTTTTTAAACAACCACGAAATTACTCTTGCAAAAGATAGCAGTCCTACTATACACCCGGCCATGAAGGTCAGAATTACCGGAATGTCCCGGTTATTAAGGGCATTGAATATAAACTCGTATTTGCCCATAATCAATAGAATAAAACTCCCCGAGATACCAGGTAAAATCATAGCGCAAATGGCAATGGCGCCACTCAGAAAGATGAACCAAAGTCCTTCAGGCGTAGCAGCCGGTGTAGCTTCAGTTATCATATAGGCTATAATAACACCAACTATTAAACTCAACACCTTACCTAAATTCCAGGATTTGACATTTCTAAGAACAAGAATAGCTGAAATGATGATCAGCCCGAAGAAGAACGACCATAACTGTATGGGATAGGTATCAAGCAAGTAGGTGACTACTTTGGCCAACGTAAGTATACTGGTGGCTATTCCTGCCACCAATACCAACAGAAAATTGCCATCAATATGCTTCCAGAAATGCTTGATTTGAAATTTTGATATGAGCTTTAGCGCTTCCGCATCTACTGATTTGATAGCTGAAAGTAATCGCTCGTATATGCCGGTTATTAAAGCTATAGTACCGCCAGATACTCCCGGTACTACATCCGCCGTACCCATCCCCACACCTTTCAAAAATAAAAGTAGGGGTTGTATTAGTTTTCCCATGAAGATCTATTGCTGCCCGTTGTTAGTTAGGAAGTGGGAAAAAGTGTCGCCTCTTAATCCCAATCTTATTGTTTCTAACGGAATAACCTCCTTCGGAGCTATGTTGCCGAGATTTACATTCGATCCAAGCAGTTTTATAAACCAAACTTGCTGTGCCTTTTGAGGAGCCTCCCAAATTATTTTTTCAAAAGGGATCTTTGTTAATATTTCCTGGACAAGACCTGATCTTACTTCACCGGTTGATCGGAAGAGGCCTACGTTACCGCCTTCACGTGCTTCGCCTATAACCTTCCAGGCACCGGCATCCAGTTCTGCTTGCATTAAACTTATCCACTGGTAGGGCGGAATTATTTTTTCTTCATCTTTAGATCCTACCTCTGAAAGTACGGTCACTTGTTCCGCGAGCTTACTTATGTAATCACATTTCTTATCGTGGTCTAGCTCTATGGAGCCATCGGAAACTTCAGCAAAGTCAAGGTCATATTTATCAAGAATTTTACGATAGTCGTCAAACTGATTTCTAACTATAAACGACTCGAAAAGCGTACCCCCAAAATAAATGGGAATCCCGGCATCGCGATATACTTTTATTTTGTCTTTTAGATTAGGTGTAACGTAAGAAGTTGCCCAGCCAAACTTTACGATGTCGATATGATCGCTACAGATGCTTAGAAAGTCTTCCGCCTCGCGAATGCTGAGCCCCTTATCCATAGCCATGGTAAATCCGTACTGCCTGGGCTTTTTAGTACGCTCAGGTATATTATTAAGTGTATAATTCATTATGAATTTTTGTTTCTAAATTGGTCGATTATCTTGTACAAGGCCTTTTGAGTTTCCAGTTGTGGGAAAAAATCAAAGAGAACACCATGGTCATCAAAATTCAAAATTAATGCATTTTCTAAATAATTAAAGGCCTCTTTGTATCTGCCTGCTGAAATAAGATAAATGGTTATGCGATAAAAAAAATCTGAATCATCAGGAAGCTCCTCTAAAGCATGGATCATTAGGTTAATAGCCTTTTCGTATTCACCTTGTTCATAATAAATGTGTGACCAATTTAACCACACTTCTTTGTCTTCGGGGATGAGCATCGATGCCTCTTCATAAGCATCCACGCTCGAAACAATATTTCCAATGTTAAATTCTGCCTTAGCAATAGCCTTCCAATAGTTAGGATTTTCATGGTCAAGCTTAAGCGCTTTATTGTAGAAGTGCAGTGCCTGATACCATTTTTCCTGCTCATCAAGACACCTGCCTGCGCCAAACCAGGCTTCATCATACATCTGGTCTAATTTGGCTGCCTTTTGAAAGTACTTAAGACCAAGATCAAAGTGTTGAATTTTTTCATATGCACAACCTAGTTGGCAGTATACCTCCGGGCTTGCTCCTTCGATATCTAAGGTTTTAGTATAAGCGCTGATAGCTTCTGTGTAATTACCTAATTTCAAGTAAGTGTTACCTATATTAAAATAAGCTGAAGAGAAATTTTCCTCGATAAGTATCGCGTATTCGTAGGCCTTAAGCGCATCTTCAAACTTTTCAAGTTTTCCATACACGATACCCAAATTATACCAGGCTGCCTGCGAATAGGGGTCGGCATCTATGAACTTATGATAGTAATCTATACTACTTTCTAATCGTCCTGTGTAGTCGAGACAATAGGCCAGTTCGTATAATGCGCCTTCATGATAAATATTTTCTTCAATGGCTTTTTTATACGAAAGTATAGCATCTTCAAAGAGTTCGAGACTTTGTTGAGCCAGCCCCATGCTATAGTAAGCTTCATCCTTTTCTTCTGTGTAGACGAGGGCTTTCTTATAGCATGTGATCGCGTCAGAATACCGACCCAGTAATGAGAGTATAGAACCCTTTAAAAAGTGAATTTCTGCATCGCTTGGTTGTATGGTCTCCGCTTGTTCAAGTAACTCCAGAGCCTCGTCATATTTTTCAAGGTTAGACATTATCTGCGCTTTGGCTACTAACAACTCAGGAGAAAAGGGATATTGGTTAGAAGCAAGATTTGCAGCAATTAACGCCTTTTTAAACTTACCATCTTCGATATAGTAGTCGATGATTTGTTCGAAGCTGTCAAGTTCAAAAAAGTGAGACCGCTTATTTTTTACATGATCTTCAAAGCGCTTTATTAGTTCGTTTTCTTCTTTTTTCTTCTTGAAATTTTCCTTCATTCGATGCTGTGAAAGTTTAATGAATTTACTAAAAATTATCCACTGTGAAACAGGTAAGAACTTAATTCTTAGCTATTCTTTTTAAGTAACTCTGCTGCCGTCCACATTACAGTGTTTTCTAAACTGCTAAACTCAAAATTTAGTATGTCCTTTACTTTTTGGCTGTCAAAAACTGTATGGCTATTGGATACCCGAAAAGATTCTCTCGTTACCAATGGCTCAGAGTTGGTAATTAAACTTTTGATTCGAAAAAATATTGTAGCAAGGCTACTCAATGACTTGGTTACCTTTATATATGGAGCGCGTTTTTCAAATACTTTGGCTATGGTTTCAAAGAATAACTTGAACGAAGTTGCACCAGCGCTCAATATGAAACGCTCGTTGGTTATTTTTCTATCTGTTAACAGCATAATAGCAGCAACTACGTCCCTTATGTCCACATAATTGAGTTTTCCGCCTCCATAATACTTGTTTTCATCCCACACATATTTGAAAAGCTTAGTGCTTCCCTTGTTCCAATCACCAGGTGCCAATATCACCGAAGGGTTAATGATAGCGGCTTTTAACCCTTCTTGCATGCCACGCCAAACTTCCAATTCAGAAAAGTATTTTGACTCTCCATAGCCAGTATTTGATTTTGATGTAATCCAATGATTACGTTCATCAACGAGGTTTCCCTGATCGTTCCTGCCTATCGCCGCTACGGAACTTACATGTAGAAAGTAGTCTATATTGTTATTCAAAGCTGCATCTACTAATTGCCTTGTGCCTACTACGTTTACATCGTACATTTCTTCGTCTCTGGTCTTGGCAAAAGAAACTACAGCGGCGCAGTGGATAACAATATTGAAGTCCGGGATGAGTTGATCGAGAAAATCCAGGTTTAAAAAATCGCCGTAAATAATATAATCAGCCATTCCTCGGAGCAGAGAAAGGTCACTGTTTTCCCTGACTAAACCTCTAAAAGGAATTTTGGCCTCTTTAAGAGCTTTGCAGGTAAAGCTGCCAACAAGGCCGTTAGCTCCTGTTACTAGAATCACAACTCGTAATTTAGAAGTGGAAGTTTAGTGGCCATAGTATAGTATTTATTTCTCATGGCCGTTTTAATTGCATCGCACTGGATCGTATTATGGCAGTCGCTGCCAATAAAATGTATCAGCTTCTTTTCAACAAGTTGTTCAGCAAACTTTTTTATCTGTTTGGAATAAAAACCTGCCAGCGAAATGATATTAAGCTGTAATAAAACACCCCTTTCCACGAGATCTTCAATTGCACTAAAATCATTATATAAATAGCTATATCTTTCCGGATGCGCTAACACAGGTTTAAGGCCTGCTGACTTGGCTTTGAAAATGAAATCGTTGATATACAAGGGCCTATTGTAGAAGCTGGTTTCAAATAAAAGAAATTCACCTCCAAACGTAAGCAGTGTGTCCGGTGTTTTCTCGATCTTGTCCATCAGAGATTCATCCAGAAAATATTCAGCTGCTATTGAAAGCTCAATATCCACGCCCTTTTCAACTATTTTTTCTTTTAAAGTATTACCAATCTTAATAAGATCGGTCTCTCTATTTGGGTAAAGGTCACTCATAATATGAGGAGTAGTAGTGACCTTCTTTGTTCCTAACTTATTAAGAGCTACTAAAATTTCGAGTGCTTCTTCAAAAGATTGTACACCATCATCAACACCTGGCACAAGATGCGAGTGAACATCAGTTATGTAATTATTTACTCTCGCCTGCTTTCTAAATATCCCAAACACAGCTTTTAATTCGATCCTTGAGCTATGCTTTTTTCATCGTAATAGCCATAACCATAGCCATTTCCGGAACTACGCGGAACAGCGTTGAGTATAACTGAAATATTATTAAAGTTGTTGATGTTCACCAGTCTATCCAGAGTTTTGGTAAAGACCTTTTTAGAATAGTTTGCGCGGATTATATATATGGCCAAGTCTGCCTTCTTCATGGCAAGTAATCCATCAGTCACAAGTCCGGCAGGAGGTGTATCAAGTAAGATCAAGTCATATTGAGTTTTAAGGTCATTTACTAAATCATCGAATGCACCATTCAAAAGGAGTTCAGAGGGATTCGGTGGGGTAGGGCCTGCGGGGATAAAGTGTAAGTTGTCAACATTAGTCTGCATAATACACTCCTGAACTTTGTGTTTGTTTATCAACACCGTACTTACGCCTTTGTGATTCTCATTTTTGTTAAAAGCCAAATGCACTCTTGGCTTTCTCATATCCAGATCAACGATAACTACTTTTTTCTTAGTAAGCGCCACTATTCCTCCAAAGTTTACCGCTATAAAAGTCTTTCCCTCACCACTAATTGTTGAGGTAACCGAGATAACTCGCTGTTTTTCATGAGTTAGCATAAACTCAATATTGGTTCGAATAGACCTAAGCGCTTCGCTAACCGCAGATTTTGGCCTCTTATCTATGATCAGGCTGGTGTTTTCCATTTTTTCCTTAGCCTTAGGTACGGACCCGAGAATTGGGCTGGATGTACTATTTTCCAGTTCTTGAAATGTGGTGATCTTATTGTGTATTAAGTATTGTAAACTGATAAACACAAAATTTAAAATTAGTCCTGCTACAAAGCCTATGCCTAATATGATCAAACTTTTGGGTGAGATCGGTGCACCGGGTAGTGTAGCCGCAGATAATATTTTGAACTGAGTTGTTGTTCCGGCTTCGGCAATTTGAAACTCAGCCTTACTTTGCATTAATGAAAGGTAAAACGCTTCGTACAGCTCAAAAAATCGTTGCTTCTTGTTGTATTCGGTACTTTTACCGGGGAGCGTCTCAAAGTTCGATTGAAGCACTCTTTTGCGCTCTTCTATACTCTGTATTTCTTGAATGTATCTATCTTTTAGATCACCAATATTTTTAAGAATCCCGGATTTTAGCTGATCAATTTCCCTGTCTTTTTTTGTTAGTGCGAAAGTGGTTTCCGTGTAAGACAATCCTAATCGCTCACGCTCCAGAACTAATTCATTTAAGGCCTGTACATTATCTTTCAGAAAATCTGGTAAGTGGCTGGTGTATGGTTCGATCCTCTCGGTTTTGTTCAGATCAGCTTTAAGTGATTCAACTTCTGAAATTCTGGAGCGTAATATGAGCTTTTGTGAATCTAGATCATTGATTATTCCAATAACATTTTTCAGATCTTGATTTAGGTCACTTGTTCTGTTTTCAATGGTGAAATTCTCGAAGTAGTTTTCGTATTCTTCTAATTGTCCTTCGATCTGCTTGAGTTCTTCATTCAGCCACTCTATTTTTTGCTTGTTCTCTTTTGTTTTTTCTTCCTGAGAGTATTCTAAATAGATACTGTCTATCGTATTGACCAAATCTCTAGCTTTATATTTGTTGAAATCAGTTATCGCTATTTTTATAGTGTTGGCGTTAAGGTTTAACGGTTCAACTACCAAATTTTCATCAAAATAGTTTACGAGACTTTGATGACTGTTAATAACGAAAAAGTAGTTTTCATCTCCCTCAACGTAGTTATCTGTGAGCGTCACAGTAAAGTTTAGCCAGTCATGTTTGACTAGTTCGCCAATCCTTTGTATCTGTCCTTCAGATACTTTTTCGTTATTGAAGCTGATTTTATATTCATTTTGATTAATAAGCTGGACATATATACGATGATCATATACCCTGCTATCCTTGACAATATAATCAACTTTAAAAGGAGTGTTTTTATATTTTTCATCCGTTAAAACTGCTCCCGAAGTAAAATAGGAAATGTCCAGGTCAAAATTTTCAATTATTTTATTAAAGAATAACTTTGATCTAAGCAGTTCAATTTCACCGGATATTACATTTAGATTTTGGTTTTCAGCCAGTGATGTAATTCCTAGTTCCGTTGCATTAGCCTCAACATCCAATTTGAGCTCTGAAACGGACTCATATAACGGCTTGGTCCATCGTATTACAAGGTAGGCGGAGGTAATGCACAGAATAAATATTAAAACCACCAAAACTATATTTTTGCCAAATACGGTTTTCAGCTTATTAAAGTCTAACCCTTCGAAATCTTCGCTATGGTTCTGAAGGGTATTCAATCAGAGTTAAGGCTAATGATTACTACGATCAACGATAATACACTTGTAACAATTGATACAATGGGGCCATTATCTCTAAAAAACTCATTAAATGGCCTTCTTATGGGTTCTACATAAATTATATCACCGGATTGAACAACGTGATCTGACTTTAAGTATCCTTGTAATGATGAAAAATCAATTTCAAACATTTCATTGTTACGAATCAGTCGTATGTTTTGGGCCTTGGCATCGTTATCAATAGCCTGTGTTAGCGCTAGTATCTCAGATATTTTGGTGTTCTCATTCTCAAGAGGCACAACCTGCCCTTTCGAGTTACCCAGCACAACAACTCTTTTATTAATAAACCTCAGGTTAACAAAAGGGTCTGTGTAGAATGCAGCATATTTTTCCTGAAGATACTTTTCAGCTTCATTTAAGGTCAAGTCGGCCAATTGCAATGTACCTACCATCGGTAATTTGACTCTTCCATCCTTAAGGACCTGATAATCCAATTGTGGACGGGCATTTTCTATATTTTGTGCATTTTCCAATAATTCAAACTCAGGGTCAATGATGCGTTCTCCATTCTGAGTATATACGCTTAATGTCAGGCGGTCATTAGGTTTTATGACATAATTCGCTTCCACGGTTTTAGCCATTTCACTGAATGACAAGCTATCCCGGGGAGCAAACATTATATTCTGTTTGTAGCTACCGCAAGACTGTATACTGGCAATTGCTATAAGGACCGCTAAGAAAGATAAATAAGGTTTCAAAGGCACTCTAAATCTCTTTAGCCTCAAAGATTATTTTTTTTATGCAAACTTCGGGACTGAAATAGTAATATTCGGCGAATGATACAAATATTACAATGCTCGATGTGCCTCGAGCTGTTTAATTGAACTTAGGTATGAATTGATCACCTTCTCCTCACCAAATTCAGCTACGATCTTTTTTCTACCGTTCCTGCCCAACTGCTCTACTTTTTCATTTGTTAGACCTATCATTTGCGTCATCTTGGCAGCAAGGTCATCAGAATCTTTTAATTGGCAAAGAAGGCCGTTGTAATTGTCTTCAACCACATTGTTGCATCCGGGAACATCGGTAGCTACGATTGGTTTAGCAGAACTCGCAGCTTCTAACAAAGTTCGTGGCGTGCCTTCTCGGTAAGAGGGTAATACGATACAATCTGCACTATCTATGAAAGGTCTGACGTCATCCGTTGAACCAAGATATTCCACGGTATTGTTAGCAATCCAATCATTAATAATACTTTCTTCTATTCCGCGTTTGTGCTCAACATCCTTAGATCCAAGGAGTTGAAATCGTGCTTCTAACCCTTCTTTTTTGATTTTTTTAATAGCACTAATGTATTCGATTATACCTTTATCATGAATTAACCGACTTATAAGCAGGAAAGTAAATTTTTTATTTCTTTTGAATTTTCCTGGTTTGAAGTAGTTAATGTCAATTCCAGAACCTGGTATAACTTCGCCAATTTTAGGTTTTATAAGCCTTCTTTCTGAAAAGAGTTTTAAGTCGTCAACGTTTTGAAAAAACACCTTTCTTGGAAAACGAAAAGCAATTTTGTACAGCAACCCGGCAATTTTCGATACGAGATTGTCATTTAGGAAAACTGTACCCAGACCGCAAACATTATTGATTACCGGGATACGCAACAATGTAGCTGCTATCGTTCCGTATATATTTGGCTTTATTGTATAATGAAGGATAACGTCAGGTTTTACTTTTTTGTAGATGAACAAAAGCTCAAATATTAAAGCAAAGTCTTTTATGGGATTTGCTCCTCTGCTGTCCATCTTAACTTTATGGAATTTGCACCCAGCTTCTTCAAGGAAATGTGAATAGCTGTCCTCCGGAGCTATAGCAATTATTTCGTGCCCCTTGTCTTTTAAGGCGTTAATTAAACCCATCCTGAAGTTATAAATGTTCCAGGAGGTATTGAGTACAATCGCTATTTTCATAAACCAACTATGATCTGCTTGCTGCCTAGGTAGGAACTGTTAATATTTCCTATTTAATTTGCCAATATAAATAAAAGTAACCTTTGTCCAAGTCAATAATTGTACTTTTTCAGGTTTACAAGGGAATAGTATAAATACAGCTAATGATAAACATGAAATGATAGAATCGCTGACTACCATAAAGAAGAAAGAACGAGGCGTGCTAGTGGCTGTTGCGGATAAACAAAGTGATAAATCTATTGCTGATGAACATCTTAAAGAGCTGGATTTTTTGGCAAGAACTGCTAAAATTCAAGTAGAAAAACACTTTGTACAGCGATTGGAAAGGCCTGACTCAAAAACGTTTGTGGGGCAGGGTAAACTGGATGAAATACTTTCCTATTGTAAGAGTTTGAATATTGAAGTTGTGGTTTTTGATGATGATTTAAGCCCCTCCCAACTGCGCAATCTTGAACGGATTTTTAAGTGTAAGATTTACGATAGAAGTCTACTCATTTTAGACATTTTTCTATTCAGGGCTCAAACCTCTCAAGCAAAGACACAGGTTGAGCTTGCCCGATATCAATACTTAATGCCAAGACTGACCAGAATGTGGACCCATCTTGAAAGACAACGAGGCGGAACGGGTACACGGGGTGGTGCCGGAGAAAAGGAGATTGAGACAGATAGAAGGATGATCCGTAATCAGATATCAGTTTTAAAGAAGCGACTGGATAAGATTGAAAAACAGAACGCGGTGCAGCGAAAGAATAGATCTCAAGTGGTTCGCGCCGCATTGGTAGGGTATACTAACGTAGGTAAATCTACATTAATGAGGCTTTTGTCTAAAAGTAACGTAAAGGCTGAAGATAAACTGTTTGCTACTGTAGATGCCACTGTAAGGAAGGTAGTTATTAATGCCATACCCTTTTTACTATCAGATACAGTGGGCTTTATCCGCAAGTTACCACATCATTTGATCGAATCTTTTAAATCTACCTTAGCTGAAGTGCGTGAGGCAGATATATTGCTTCATGTAGTGGATATATCGCATGTTACTTTTGAAGATCAGCTTACCGTAGTTCGTGAAACACTTAAAGACCTTGAATCCTCAGACAAACCGACGTTATACATTTTCAATAAAGTTGATTTATTGAATGATGAGACGGAACATCTTAAAAACTACGTTTTAGATAACATGAATGAGAAGGACCAGGTGGTTTTTATTTCAGCGGAAAATCGTGTTAATATTCAGGAGCTAAGAGATAAAATTTATGCTATGGTAAAAGTGAGGCACTTTCAGATTTTTCCCAACTATGTTAATAACTCCTACTTTTAGTTTTCCTGAAGTAGCTTTAACATTTGATCATACGTGGTCTGCTTTAGCTCACTGACCACCGAATTTTCGTTTACTGCTACGGGTTCTCCAAAAATAACTTTGATTTTACCGGGCCTGATATTTATTGAACTTGGGGGCATTAATCTACCTGCATTGATAACCACCATGGGCATTAACGGTGTTTGCGTTTCCTGAGCCAGCCGAAAGGCGCCGTCATAAAAGGGAGTTAATGGCTGCTCGGTTCTGTTCTGAGTACCCTCGGCAAAAATTAATAACGAAATGCCTGATTGGATGTGTTTTTTGAGCGTCTGTATACTTTGTTTTCGGCTCTCGTTACTAGAGCGGTCCACAACCACCGTAGTTACTCTGGCTATCAAACCGAATACAGGAATTTTTAATAATTCTTTTTTTGCCAAGGGCCGGAACTGCGTTGGAATAGCAATTCTTATTCCGGGTAGGTCTAAAAAAGAAGTATGGTTACTGGTATAGACATACGACTGCCCCTTTTTGAGATTTTCTTTTCCCGAAATTTCATACCTTATAAAAGTAAGTAAACTAAAGATCCAACTCCACAGCCACAATCCGAAATACGCAATATTGCCATACTTCTCACCGAGTAATATAGGTATAACTATTACAGGCAATAGGATAATCATGAACACGGAGAATACCAGAAGCACCCAAACCATGTATATCTTCAAAAATACGGCTTCAATAAACTTCATTGCAGTTTGCAAATTACTAAATAATGATTTGGATATGAGTAGGTTGCTGGCAATTTGAATATTCACTAACTTGATAAGCCAAATGTATTTGAAATGCGAAAAATCCTGCCAATTTATCTGTTGTTTATGGTTTTTACACTGCCGCTACGCGCTCAATTCGGTAAACTTAAAAACCTGACAAATAAAGTTTCAAACATTCCAGGGTTAGAAAAAAAATCCAAGGATTTTTTTAAAAGCAAAATTGAGGAGGCTAGAAATAAATTTGATTCTACCAGTTTCAATTATGCCATCTCTTTGAATGATAATTCAGGATTATTCGATAACAAGGAAAAGGGGGAAAACTTCCTGAAGGTAATGTCGAATCTACCAAGCTCTGACACACCAAAGACCGTCAAAGAAAAAGCCAGAGGCAACTTGGACGCTGGAGAGGTTTTATACGCTTCCGGCAAGTATGCGTTAGCAGAATCACGATTCCTGTATGCCAAACTGCTCTACGAGTCAGATTCACTATCTGATGACCTTAATTATACAAAGGTAATTTCTAATCTGGGTCTTCTTTACAGTACTACGGGCAGGTATTTGAAGGCTGAAGAATTCATTAATAATTCACTTGAGCTTAGAGCAAACACTACGGGCAAAGAGAGCACAGGCTATGGAGCCTCGTTAAATAACTTGGCCGTCCTTTACAAGGAGACAGGAAAATACAATAAAGCTGAAGAAAAGATTAAGGAGGCAATTTCTGTCGTTGAAAAAGTAGACGGTAATCAGAGTATGGCCTACGCGATTGCTCTGAATAATGAAGCCATGCTGTTCCAGGCCATGGGTCGCTATGGCCAGGCTGAAGATAAGTTAAATGGCTCTATTGCTATAAGTGGAGCGCTTCAAAGCAAAAAAAGCGGCAACCACCAGAAGTTTCTAACCAATAGAGCATTGCTTTATCAGGAAATGGGACAGTTGGAAAAGGCCGAAGCCGAATTTGAAGCACTGGTGCGTTTAAAGCAGAGAAGCCTTGGTCGATTTCATCCGGATTATGCACATGTTCTCAGCAGTCAGGCGGCGCTCTACATGGAGATGGGAAAATACGGAGAAGTGAATGATTTGTTAACACAGTCCATTGAGATTTACAAAAAGAAGTTTGGTGAGAATCATCCCGTATATGCCACCGCCATCAGCGATTTAGGGAATTTTTACCGATTTCAGGGAAAATATACCGAAGCCGAGCCGCTGCTGACCAAAGCATTAACTATACGCAAACAAACGCTTGGAGAAAATCATCCTGCTTTTGTTCAATCCGAAGAAGACTTAGCCATTTTATATTGGAAAAATAGTGATTTTAAACAGGCTGAAACCCATTACAAGCTTAGCTTGGAAAAGTCTATGCAGTTCATTACAAGCTTTTTCCCACCCATGAGCGAGGCCGAAAAGACACGCTACTGGGATAAATTGAGGCCCCGTTTCGAACGGTTTTATTCTTTTGCGGTTGAAGTCAGGAGCGATTACCCTGCGCTTATTACGGAGGTATATAGTTATCATGTGGCTACCAAAGGTTTGCTGTTAAGCAGTACAAGCAAGATCAAAAACAAAATTCTGGGCAGCAGTGATAATGGACTTATTAGTGATTATAACACCTGGCTGGATCAAAAAGAAACCCTGGCCAGGTATTATACCTATTCAAAACAAGAGTTAAGTGATCAAAAAGTAGATCTGGACTCTCTTGAGAGAGCATCCAATGCCATGGAAAAGTCCCTTTCCCAGCGTTCCGACATTTTTAATCAAGGTTACGAACTAAAACCAGCGGGATTCAATGAAATCAAAAGCAAATTAACAACGGGCGAGGCCATCGTTGATTTAATACGGCTCCGAAAGTTTGACCAAAAGTTCACAAACGAAGTTAAATACCTGGCGCTTGTAATCAAACCTGAATCAACTACCCCGGAGTATGTAGTCATTGATAATGGCACTGACCTGGAAGGAAGGTACTATAAATTTTACAATAATGCCGTTCATAAAAAACTCAAAGATGAATATTCATACAGGCAATTTTGGCTGGAGATAGATGCAAAACTGGCGGGTGTTACAAAGCTTTACTTATCTGCCGATGGCATTTACAATCAGATCAATATTAATACCCTCAGTATGCAAGACGGAAACTATGTGTTGAGCAATTATGAGACAACACTGGTTAGTAATTCAAGGAATATCAAGACTTCAGAAAGCAAGAATACCACTAAATCGGCCGTGTTAATAGGTAATCCGCCATTTGGAGGGGCAATAAACCCGCTGCCTGGTACCAAAGTGGAGCTGGATAACGTAGCAAAACAGTTAACAGCGGGTGGATATCGTCCGGCTAAATTTACTGAAGTAAAGGCTACCGAGACCAATCTAAAAGCGGTTAGTAGCCCTAGAATTTTGCACATTGCTACACACGGCTACTTTTTAAAAGATGAGCAAATAAGGAGTGATAAGGTATTTGGCATAAGCGCAGAGAGCGCTCGAAATAATCCTTTACTCAGGTCAGGCATACTACTTAAGGATGCCGAAAAAACGATTGATGATAATAATCCAAGCCTGGAAAGCAATGACAATGGAATTTTAACTGCTTATGAGGCCCTAAACCTTGACCTTGATAAGACCGAACTGGTGGTACTCAGCGCTTGTGAAACAGGCACAGGTGATGTAAAAGCCGGTGAAGGTGTTTATGGCTTACAGCGAGCTTTTTTAGCAGCCGGCGCTGATGGTTTGATCATGAGTCTTTGGAAAGTGGATGATAATGCTACTCAAGAGCTTATGTCTTTATTTTATAAATATTGGATTCGCTACAATGATAGGAGTAAAGCCTTTAGACAAGCTCAAAATGAAATTAAAGCTAAGTACACCTCGCCCTACTACTGGGGAGCCTTTGTAATGATAGAGAACTGATTACATTAAAAACAAAGAGCACGATTTACTTTAGATGCTTAGGGTACTATGTAAGCGATGGTCATCCTGCAGGCAAATCACTACATAATCCGGAAGTTAGTTAGTTTAATTTGACAAATTTAAGTTGGATCAAGCACATGCCATATTAAAGCAATATTGGGGATATGATAAGTTCCGTCTACTGCAAAAGGATATTATTGACGCGGTAACGAGGCGTGAGGACGTTTTGGCGCTTCTACCTACCGGAGGAGGCAAATCCATCTGTTTTCAAGTCCCTGCTCTTGCCATGGAAGGACTCTGTATTGTAGTTACCCCACTGATCGCACTTATGAAAGATCAGGTTGCTAACCTTAACAATAAAGGTATAAAAGCAGAGGCATTGTTTTCAGGAATGCGCAAACGTGAAATTGACGTTGTCTTAGACAATTGTGTATATGGGGGCATCAAGTTTTTATATGTATCGCCTGAACGTTTGGAAACTGATATTTTTAAAGCTCGGGTTATCAAAATGAATGTGAGCTTAATCGCTGTTGATGAAGCGCACTGCATATCGCAGTGGGGATATGATTTCAGACCTTCCTACTTGCGCATTGCTGACATCCGTAACGTATTAGTCGAAACACCTCTAATAGCACTTACCGCTACTGCCACCCCCGAAGTAGTAGATGATATCCAGAAGAACCTGGGTTTTCTAAAATCAAATGTTTTTCAAAAAAGCTTTTCCAGATCAAACCTGTCTTATTCTGTGCGGAAGGTAGAGGATATTGATCGGAAACTTATTGAAGTGGTGAAAGGTGTTACAGGTTCTGCCATTGTTTATGTGCGTACCCGGAAAGAGGCAAAAGATATAGCCCTGTCGCTTGACAAGAATGGTATTTCAGCCAGTTTTTACCATGCAGGGTTAGACCATGGGCAGCGTGATATACGCCAAAAGGAATGGCAAAATAATCAGGTGAGAATAATGGTGGCCACAAATGCATTCGGAATGGGTATAGATAAGCCTGACGTACGCCTGGTGGTTCATCTTGGTCTGAATCAGGATATTGAATCCTATTTTCAAGAGGCAGGCCGTGCGGGCCGCGATGAAAAAAAAGCCTACGCTGTTGTTCTTTTTAATGAGTCTCATGTAGATGACCTCAAACAACGTGTAAAGCTGCAGCATCCGGCTGTAAATTACTTGAAGCAAGTTTACCAGGCTCTTGCTAATTACTATAAACTTGCTATTGGCAGTGGAATGGGGCAAAGTTTTGATTTTGATATACGTCAATTTTCGCAGCGGTTTGAGCTCAATCACCTTGCAGTATTTTATGCTTTAAAAAAGCTGGAAGAGGAAGGCCTGATTGGGTTCAACGAAAGTTATTATAACCCTTCTCATATGCATATAGCTGTAGACAATACCGAACTCTACAAATTTCAGGTGGCCAATGCCGGTTATGATCATATTATAAAAGGCCTTCTCCGTTTATATGGGGGGGAGATGTTTAACCATTTTCTAACCATATCAGAAGTACAGTTAGCAAAGTTTATGGAAGTAGATGTGGCTCAGGTTAAATCGTTGTTATTGAAACTTAATGACCTGAATATTATCGATTACGAACCTCAGCGTGATAAACCTCAAATCATTTTCATGAAGCCACGTGAGAGCGTTGAACAATTGTCTTTAGA